>DASUUL010000090.1:0-30111 GCA_036374115.1 Acidimicrobiia bacterium
GGTGCCGGTCTCGTCGCAGGCGGCGACGAACGGGTCCCAGTGCCGATCGGCGTCGTGCACCGACGGCAGCCCGAGGTTCGTGGGCAGCTCGGAGAAGCACACCGCCCGCACGCCGCGGGCGGCGTTCCGGCGCACCTCGCTCGCCGCGAGCACCGGATCCCACAACGGGGTCAGGCACAGGGGGACGAGCCGCCCGCCGGAGCCGGCGCACCACTCCTGCACCATCCAGTCGTTGTACGCCTGCACGCACAGGAGCGCGAGCTCCCGGTCGTCGGCCTCGAGGAACGTCTGGCCGCAGAAGCGTGGGAACGTGGGGAAGCAGAGCGACGCCTCGACCCAGTTGAGGTCCATGTCGTCGAGGCGCGGGCCGGGCTCGTGGCAGCCGGGCCGCATCTCGTCGTACGTCATCGGGACGACCTGCACCTCCTCGGGCGGGAACCCGGCGCAGGCGCTGAGACGGGTGTGCGGGATCGCACGGTCCTCGTAGACCCACCAGTCCGCGAGCGTCCCTTCCTCTCCCATCTCGTAGGCGTACGTACCACCGCGGAACGTCATCTCGGCCACGGGCGCGCGCACGACGCGTGGTCCGACATCGCGGTACTTCGCCGGTAGCCGGCTCGCCCACACGTCGGGCGGCTCCACGACGTGGTCGTCGGCGGACACGATGCGGGGGATCTCCGTCATGTCACGGTCGCGTGCTCGTCGATCGCGAACCGACCGTCCCAGTCCCCGAGGTGCACGACCTCGTGCAGCGGCCTGCGCCGGGGCTTGCCGAGGGGCTCGTCGCCGTAGCCGAGGAACACCGCCGCCTCGAGGAACATCCGCGGCGGGACGTGCAGCAGCTCCTTCACGCCCGCCTCGACCAGCCCGAAGAAGGTGGTGAACAGCGACGACACGCCGAGGGCGCGCGCTGCCAGCATCATGTTCTGGCAGGCCGGGTACAGGCTCGAGCCGCGTCCGCCCGGGATCGGCCGGGTGGCGCGCAAGGTGCCGTCGGGGTTCTCCTCGTACTCACCCTGCATCCGGATGCCCCGGTCGGGGTTCCAGAACACGAAGACCAGCGCGCCGACGCGATCGACGTTCTCGATGGCGGCATGCCCGGTGACGGGCCGGCCCGAGCCGTCGACGAGCTCGTCGCCCGCCTGGGCTCGCTGGCCGTCGACGACCGCGAACGCCTCCGCCAGCATCGCCTGGAGCCGCTCCTTGTGGCTCCGGCTGGTGACGACCACGAACTCCCAGGGCTGGGTGTTGCCCGAGCTGCACGCGAAGGTCGCCGCCCTCAGGATCCGGGCGAGGACCGCGTCGGGCACCGGTCGCGGCTCGTAGACCCGCGTCGCCCGCAGGCCGGTGATGGCCTCGAACACGTCCATCACATGGGCTCCCTCGCTCGGCGCGTCACCCGGGCTTCACGACGTGGCCGGGCAAGCGGCCCGTGAGCTCGCCGCCGACCACGATGGGCTCGCCGTTCACCACGGTGGCGTAGACGCCCCGCCCCCACGCCTTGAACCGCCCGACGCCACCGGGCAGGTCGTGGACGAACTCCTTCTTCCACGGACCGATCGTGTGGGGGTCGAAGACGAAGAGATCGGCCCACCCTCCCGGGCGCAGCACACCCCGGTCGGTGAGCCCGAGCAGCGCCGCCGGGACCTGGGTGACCTGGCGGATGCCGTCCTCGAGCGTCCAGACCTTGCGATCGAGCACCCACGACCGCAGGAAGTAGGAGCTCCAGTCGGCGCCGTCGTCGCGAGCGAGGTGGGCGCCGCCGTCGGAGACGCCCACGATCATGCGGGCGTCGAGCTGGGCCTCGCGCACCGCCTCGGCCCATTCCGGGCTCTCGGTGCGCCACCGGAACCGGGTGGCCAGCCCCTCCGCGAGCGCGAGATCGAGCATGGCGTCGGCGGGAGCCACGCCGCGTTCGTCGGCGATCTCGCGGATGGAGCGCGATTGGTACTTCTCGTGCTCGGGCAGCTCGACCTCGTCGACGAACACTGCGTCCCACAGCGGCGGCGGCACTGTGGTGCCCTTGCTCGGGTCACGGTTGTAGTGCTCGACCGCGTGGCGCAGCTCGGCGCGCGCCGCCGGGTCGCGCAGCAGCGTGAGCCGCTCCTCGTGCGAGAGCTTCAGCATGCGGTCCCACGCCGGCACGGCGAGGTAGTGGAAGTTCGAGTCGTCGAGCACGACCGGACGGTCGAACGGGCGGGCGATGAGCATCGAGTAGACGGGCGCGCCCGCCTCGGTGGCGCGATCCAGGAACGCCAACGACGCCTCCCACGTGGCGGTGGGCGCGTCGGTCTTGTTGCGCCCGCCGAGCCCCTGGATCACGACGGGCAGCCCGCTCACGGACGCCAGTCGCACGAGGTACTCCTTGTCGTCGCCGTCGAGGCCGCCGATGGCGCTCGCGGGGAGGAAGGCGATCGACCCGGCGCCGGTGCGACCCGCCTCGGCGACGAGCGCGACCAGCTCCTCGCGCTCACCCACCCGCGACGGCACCGGCCGGTCGTCGAGGTCGAGGTGCGTGGGCGCGGCCGACGACGACACCCCGGCGGCACCTGCGGCCATCGCCTCGGCGACGAGGGCGCGCATGGCCTCGACCTCGGCCGGGGTGGCGGCACGATCGGAGGCGTCGGCGCCCATCACCCACCGCCGGAGGTTGGAATGACCGACGTAGCACGCGAGGTTCACGCCGAGACGGCCCCGGCGACTCTCGAGGAACTCCGGGAAGGTCTCGAACTCGTTCCAGGTGATCGCACTCAGTGCGATCGGGTCCATGTTCTCGACCCGGGCGAAGATCCCCGAGAGGAAGGGACGGTCCTCGGCCTTGCAGGGCGCGACCGAGAACCCGCAGTTACCGGCCACGACCGTGGTGACGCCGTGGAAGCACGACACGGTCGCGTACGGGTCGAAGGTGATCTGGGGGTCGTAGTGCGTGTGGGCGTCGACGATCCCGGGAGCCACGACCATCCCGCGGGCGTCGATCTCCCGGGCGGCCTCGGCACCGTCGAGACGGCCGATCGTCGCCACCCGACCGGCCCGCACACCCACGTCGACCCGCCGGCGAGGCAGGCCGGTGCCGTCGACGACGTCGCCGCCGCGCACGACGAGGTCGTAGCGTTCGCTCATCGCGCCTGCTCCCCGCCGGCCCGGAAGCCGGCGGCGCCCGTGCGGACCACGAGGAACACGAGCCCCTCGGGCCCGGCCACGAACCCGTAGGGCTCGTCGGCCGCGACCACCGTCAGGTCGCGCGCTCCCATCGGCACGCCGTCGAAGGTGCAGCTGCCCTCGAGCACCACGAAGACCTCGGCGTGGTCGTGGCTGTGCACCGGCGCCTCGAAGCCGGGGGGCATGCGCACGAGCTGCGTGTAGAAGCCGGCGTCGCCCTGGGCGAGATAGGCGCGGGCGACACCGTCGCGGGCGACACGGGCCGCCGGAGCGGGATCGGTCTCGGGAGACAGCGGGTCGTGCCACGCCGCCTCGTCGAACTTCCACACCTGCCGCGTCATCGGAGGGTCTCCCGGAGCGGGACGACGGCGTCGGCGAGCCGGTCGATCTGCTCGCGTGCGGCCTCGGGCGTCACACCGGGGACGTGCACGCGGACGTTGACGGCGTCGGCGCCGGCCCGGTGGGCGACATCGGCGAGGCGCTCGCCGACGGCGCGTGCATCCGGAGCGGCCACGAGCTGCTCGCCCTCCCAGTGCTGCTGCGCTGCCGGCGCGGCGTAGCTGCGGTACACGTCGAGCTGGCGCTCGACCCGCTCGCCCGGCGGTTCCCCCACCCACGCCCGCCGGATCAGGATGCAGGGGCCGGCGCCGCCGGCGGCGCGGTAGGCATCGGCGAGCTCGCGACAGCGCTCGGGGGTGGACAGCGAGTCGAAGAGGATCCCGATGCCGAGCCGGGCCGCCCGGTGCACCGCGGTGGTGCCCATCGCCGCGCTGACCACCGGGATCGGCTGCTCCGCGCACGCCTTGATCGCGGGATCGTCGGCGAGCGCGCCCGGGTCGCTGCCGTCGAGCACGCGCACGAGTGTCGCGAGCGCGCCGCTGAAGCGCGCCGCCAGCGCGTCCATCGACACGTCCATGATCTCGAAGTCGATCGGGAGCGCGCCCGCGGCCACGCCGACACCGGTGCGACCGGGGAACCGGGCCGCCAGCCATGCGACCTCCTCGGCCACGAGGGCCGGCGGCCGCAGGGGCAGCAGCAGCGGGCACGGCGCCGCCCATCCGGTGGGCATCGCCTCGAGGCACCACCCCGCGGCCTGCAGCGGGTTGGGGAGGTAGCCGGCGAAGCCTCCGTGGTGCTCGCTGGTCATGACGCCGTCGAAGCCGGCGTCGGCCCCGATCGCGGCCTGGAGGCGGAGCTCGTCGACGATCCCGGGAGCAGGCAGGTCGTCGTGCGGGTAGAGCCGCAACGACACCGAGCCGGACGCGAGCGGCGTCGCCACCGTCACGAGCGAGTGTCCTCGTACCCGTGAGGGAGCTCGATCGGCGGGTTCGGGAGCTGCTCGACGCCGCGCTGCTCGAGGAAGCGCTCGTAGCCCTCGAGGTCGGCGGGGAACGACCGGGGGTCCCCCATCATCACCTCGAAGAGCGTGACGCCCTCGGGACCGGCGACGAACGGCCCGAACGTGTCGCCGTGGTCGAGGGCGATGTGCGTTCCCGCAGGGCAGTGGACGTCACCGCAGGTCATCTCGCCCTCGATCACGAACACCACGTGGTCGCTGTTGTGCCCGTGGGGCTGCACGATCATCCCGGGATCCCACCGGGCATACAGCGAGAGGTAGCGGTCGGAGAACTCCATCCACTTCTCGTACACCGAGGCGGTGCGGTCCCCGTGGCGCTGGCGGCGCACCTCCTGCCAGGTGAAGTCGTCGAGATGCGTGATGCGCGGGCCTCCCGCCATCGGCGGTCCCCCTCTGCTCGGCGCCCCTGCCGAACGCAATGACACTCGTCTAAGATTCTTAGGCGCGAGACACTATCCGCCCGACGGGAGCCGCGCCATGCCCACGATCGAGGTCACGGCGGTCACGGCCGCCATCGGCGCCGAGGTCACGGGCGTCTCGCTGGCCGACCCCCTCGACGACGGCACTGTCGGGCGCCTCCGCCAGGCACTGCTCGACCACCTCGTCCTCTTCTTCCGCGGCCAGGAGCTCACCGACGACCAGCACCTGGCGTTCGCGCTGCGGTTCGGGCCGCTCAGCCTGTCGCCGCTCGTGACCCGCTACCAGGACAACCCCAAGGTCACCGTGCTCGACCAGGTGAGCCCCAAGGGCGAGGGCGCCGACGAGTGGCACAGCGACAACACGTTCATGGGCGACCCGCCGATGGGCTCCATCCTGCGGGCCGCGCAGCTGCCGGCGGTCGGCGGCGACACCTGCTTCGCGAACATGTACGCGGCGTACGAGGCGCTGTCGCCCGCGCTGCGCTCGCTCGTCGACGGCCTGCGGGCGGTGCACGACATCACCAAACCGATGCACAAGGCGATCGCCGCCGGCCACACCGGGCTCGACCTCGCCGAGATGCAGGAACGGTGGCCACCGATCGAGCACAACGTCGTGGTGACGCACCCGGAGACCGGCCGGCGGGCCCTGTTCGTGAATCGCAACTCGACCACACACATCGTCGGGCTGACCGAACGCGAGAACGACGTGCTGTTGCCCTTCCTCCTCGACCACGTGCGCTCGCCCGAGTTCCAGTGCCGGTTCCACTGGGCGCCGGGCTCGGTCGCGTTCTGGGACAACCGCTGCGTCCAGCACTACGCGGTCGCCGACTACCTGGAACGCCGAGTGATGCGGCGGGTCACGATCGACGGCCCGCCGGCGCGCTGAGCCGACGATGGCGACCGACTACGAGTCCCGGTACCTGTCCCAGCCCGGCGCCGTCGGGCTCTTCACCCGGCTCACGCGTGTCGGGCTGCTCGTCGAGGCGTTCCAGCACCGCTGCCTCGATCCCTTCGGGCTCCGCTTCATCGACTACTCCGTGTTGCGCGTCCTCCAGCTCGCCGGCAGGCCCCACCGGATGTCGCCGACCGCCCTCGCCGAGATCGTGTTGCGATCCAGCGGCGGCATGACCCAGATCCTCGACCGGCTCGAGCGCGCCGGCTACGTCGTCCGCACCGCCGACCCGTCCGACAGGCGCAAGGTCGCGGTCGAGCTCACGCCCGCCGGCCTCGCGCTCGCGCAGGATGCCAACGCGAGCTACGAGCGTGAGCGCCAACGCCTGCTCAGCGAGCTCTCCGAGGACGAGGTCGAGGAGCTCGACCGCGCCGTGCACCGGCTCCTCGAGGTGCTGAGCGCCGATGCCCGCGCCGAGGCCGCGCTGGCGGAGAACGTATAGGGCTCGACGCCCCGCACCGGACACGGGCGAAATTGGCTACCACCCCGAACGGGACGGGGATGCAGTCGGGCGTGAACCCCGGCCACGGGCAGGTCGTGATCACCCACTAGCACGGTTGTCCGAGAGCGCGTCCCGTACCATTCCGGCGATGGTCACCGTCGGCGATGTCGAGCTCGCGGTCACGGATACGGGAACGGGACCGGCGCTCTTCTACGGCCACGGGCTCACCTCCAGCCGCGAGCAGGAAGGCGCCAGCGGGATGTTCGACTGGCGCCGGCTCGCCGGGAAGCATCGCATCGTCCGCTGGGACGCGCGCGGGCACGGCGAGTCCGGCGGCAAACCCGAACCCGGCCCCTACCGGTGGGACAACCTCGCCGGCGATCTCCTCGCTCTCGCCGACTCGCTCGGGATCGACCGGTTCGCGGCCGGCGGCGTGTCGATGGGTGCGGCGACCGCGCTCCACGCCGCCGTGCGCGCCCCGGATCGCGTCACCGCGCTCGTGCTCGTGCTCGCGCCGACCGCGTACGAGACCCGGGCGGCCCAGGCCGGCCTCTACCGGGCAGGTGCCGATCTCGTCGAGACCGAGGGCGTGGACGCGTACGTGAGGCTCCAGCGCGACGCGCCCGTCCCGGAGATCCTGAGCGAGTTCGCCGAGCTGTACCACCAGCCACCGGCGGTCGCCGAGGACCTCCTCCCGGCGGTGCTGCGGGGGGCGGCGGCCAGCGACCTTCCCGACCCGGAGGCGGTGCGCGGGCTCGTTGTCCCGGTGCTGCTCCTCGCGTGGGAGACCGATCCGGGCCACCCGCTGTCGACCGCCGAGCGCCTCGCCGAGCTGCTGCCCGCCGCCGAGCTGCACGTGGCGAGAGAGCTGCGACAGCTCGCCTCGTGGACGGGCGTGCTGGACACGTTCCTCGACGGTCGCGGCTGAGCCGCTACGCGACCCGCCGCGCCAGGGCCGGATACACGAGCACCAGGCCGTCGGCGTCGAGCTCGAGGTCGGCGGTGAAGCCGGCGAACCGGCCGCGATCGACGAAGCGCACGGTGGAGCCCGCCTCGTCGTGGCGCACGTGCTCGTAGCGCTGTGCCGACGCGAACAGCTCGAGGTCGGGCACCGAGACCCACGCCATCAGGTAGTCCTGTGCTCCTTCGTGCTCGTGCAGGCCCAGCCGGCGCACGGGCATGAGGTTCGTCAGCGGGGAGAACCCGAGATCGCAATCGCGCGCACCGCGGAGCGTCTCGACGTCACCACCCGGCGGCGCCAGGTCGACCTCGCCGACCTGCTCGGCGGTGCACGTCCACGCGCCGGCGCCGGCGTGCGTGAGCTCGACGCGGCGTGACCACCCCGAGCCGGCGGTCCGAACCTCGAGCCGCCGGGTCACGAAACCGCCGGTGGCGTCGAGCGAGTACTCGGCGCGGTACGGGAGCGGGTCGACGCCGAGCTGGGTGCCCGTGGCCCGAATCCCGTCCTCGGTGAGCTCGACCGACGCGGCCTCGGCGCGCCACTCGTCGGTGCCGGCCCACATGACCAGACGCGTCGGCACCACTGATCAGCCCTGGGCGAGCTTGGTGAACTCCTCCGCGATCAGGCGCGAGGCATCGAGCTGGCGGCCGGCGCGCCATTCCCGCATGGGGAAGATCGGCTGCCAGCGGTGCAGGCGCTCGAAGCTGAGGGTCGCGCTCACGAGCTCTTCGGTGTCGCCCGCCTCGGCGTACACCTGGCTGAACCGGGGAAACGCCGGGCCGGCGATGAGGCTGTGGCCCAGGAAATCGGCGGGGCGCTGCTCGTCGAGGTGCTCCGCCGAGTAGTCCTCGTGCCCGGGCCCGCCCACGAGGTTGGCGCTGGCGGCGTACACCTGGTTCTCCTGGGCGCGCACGCTCGTGGTCTGCACCATGTAGTCGCGCTTGCCCGGCCCCGCGAATGTGCCGCACGGGTTCAGGACGAGGCGCGCGCCCTTGAGCGCGAGGATCCGGCTCAGCTCCGGGTTGAACCAGAAGTCGTAGCAGATCTGCACGCCGATCGGTCCGAACCGTGTTTGGAAGATCGGTAGCTCCGCTCCCGGCCGGTAGACGATGCCTTCCGTCACCCACGGCAACGTCCCGAGATGCACCTTGCGGTACGTGCCGAGGATGCCCTCCGGCCCGACGACGGCGGCGGCGTTGTAGAGCACGCGCTCCTCGTGCCGATCGCGCTCGGGCATCCCGAACACGACGTAGACGTCGTGCTCACGTGCGAGGCCGGCCACGTGCTCCGTGCTCGGTCCGGGCACGGTCTCGGCGAACTCGACGTGCTCGTCGCATGCGTGGCCCTCGGCACGGCACGCGCCACATGCCGCCGCTCCGGTGAGCGCGCCTTCCGGGAACACGACGATGTCGATGCCCTGCATGGCCGCCTCGACCACGTTGGCTTCGATCTTCGCCATCGTGCGCTTCTTGTCGCCCCAGACGGGCGAGAAGTTCACGCACCCCACGGTGACCACCTGCTCGAACCCCTCGTACTCGGTGGGAATCACGCCCGCCTCCTCACTCGCACGGAACCTCGATGCGTGCAACGTGCGCAACTATTGCGCATCATGCACGCATCGTTGCCCGTCACAATGTCATGAACCGGCCACCGTCGACCGGGAGCGTCTGGCCGGTGACGTAGCCGGCGCCCCCACCGGCCAGGAAGACGACGACCGGGCCGACGTCGCTCTCGGGGTCACCGACGCGACCCATGGGCACCCGGGCGGCGAGCCGGTCGGCGAGCGCCGGGTCCTCGCGGATCGCGTTCGTCATCGCCGGCGTCTGGGCGAGCGGCGAGACGAGGTTGACGGTGGCACCGAACGGCGCCCATTCGCGCGCCAGGCTCTTCGCGAAGCCGCGCAGCGCCGCCTTCACCACGCCGTACAACGGGAGCGTCGCGCTTCCCTCCATCCCCGCGGGCGAGGTCATGAGGATGAACGTGCCCTTGCGATCGCGCAGTGCCGGCAGCGCGGCGCGGGCGCAGTGGTAGGCACCGCGCAGCGACACGGCGGCGTGGTCGTCCCACACCTCCGCGCCGACCTCCTCCAGCCGGACGGGCTCGCTCGAGCGCCGGCTGGTGGCATTGTGGATCATGGCGTCGAGGCCACCGCCGGCGCCGACGGCCGCCGCCACCGCGCGCTCCACGTCGGCAGCCACCGTGACGTCGCCGCGCACCCAGGCCCCGGTGCCGCCTCGCTCCTCCACCAGCGCGACGGTCTCGGCGCCGTTCTCCCGGCGAGCCATGACCACCACGTGGGCGCCGGCGCCGCCACAGGCGAGCGCGATTCCCCGGCCGACGCCGTCGCCGGCGCCCGTGATCACAACGGTGCGCCCCGAGAGCGCCGGCTCGGTCATGGCGCCATCACCATGCCGCCGTCGACGACGATCGTGGTGCCGGTCACGAACGCACCGGCGACGAGCATCGCGACCACCGGCGCGACGTCGCCACGCGCGTCCGGGAGGCGTCCCAGCGCGGGGGCGGCAACGTCGGGGCCCGTCACCGATCCGACCAGCTCGACGGGCGGCGCGACGCAGTTCAGGGCGATGCCCCGGGCGCCCCACTGGCGGGCCGCCGACTTGGCCAGAGCCCGCATCCCCTCGATGGCGGTGGCGTACGGCACCAGGCCGGCGCCCCCGGTGAGCCCGATCGTCGGAGTGACGAGCACGAGTTGCCCGCCCCGATCGCCGAACAGGTCGTATGCCGCCTGTGTGCACCACAGCGCCGTTCGCAGCACCGCCTCGCCCCGCTCGTCCCAGGCCGCCTCGGACGTGTCGGCGAGGGGTGCCGGCACGAGCGCGTCCGGATCGAGGAGCGCATGGACGATCGCGTCGACCGCACCGTTCTCGGCGGCGACTTCGCTGAACGCGCGCCGCGCGTCCTCGCGCGAATCGTACGGGCCGTCGGCCACGGCGACCGTGGCGCCCGCGTCCCGGAGGCCGAGCGCGAGCTCGGCCCCGATCCCGCGACTCCCGCCCGTGATGATGATGGAACGGCCGGCGAGCACCGGCGCATGGTAACGATGCGGGTCATGGAGCACGAAGGCCTCGATCTCACCGGTCAGACGATCGTCGTCGCCGGGGCCGGCGGGGGCGGGATCGGCACCGCGATCTGCCGCATGCTCGCGGCGTCGGGCGCGTCGATCGCTGCCATCGACAACGACGCCGACCGGCTCGGCCTGGCCGAGGACGCCGTCGCCGGCGTGGGCGGACGGGCGCTCCTGATCGTCGCAGACGTCCGCGAGGCGGATGCGGTCACGGATGCGGTCGCGCGCGCGGCCGCGCTCGGGACGCTCTCCGGGCTCGTGCACGTCGCCGGCGGTCTCCTGAACCAGTGGTCGCCACTCGTCGCCACCCCACCCGAGACGTTCGACGACATCGTGCGCCTCAACCTGCATTCCGCGTTCCTCACCACCAGCGCGGTCGCCGCCCGCCTGGTGCAGCAGCGAGCGGGCGGGAGTGTCGTGCACATCGCCTCGACCGCCGGCCTCTCGGCGCTCCCGTTCGGCGCCGCCTACAGCGCCGCCAAGGCCGGCTTGCTCGCGCTCACCCGCACTGCCGCGCTCGAGCTCGGGCCCACCGGCATCCGAGTCAACGCCGTGGCCGCGGGCACCATCCGCACGGCCCGCAACGCCGCCGAGGCCGGGGCCGGCTCGGCCGAGGAGCGGGCGGCGATCCCCCTGGGCCGCCGCGGCCGGCCCGACGACGTCGCCGGCGCCGTCCTCTTCCTCCTCTCGCCCCTGGCCGCCTACGTCACCGGCCAGGTGCTGGCGGTGGACGGCGGCACGTCGGCGCGCCCGTCGTTCCTCGACGCCGACAACCTGCCCGTGTTCGTGCACGACCCGGCCCTGCGCGCCCGGCTCCGCCCCTGACGGCGGCGCCGCCGGCGTCCCGTGGCTGCCAGTGCGGACCAAGCACGCGCTTGGTACGCTCGCCCGATCGGGGCTCCGGACCAGGAGGGGGAAGGTCGTGGAGGCATGCTTCAGGAAGCCGGCTCGCGTGGCCGTGCTCAGTGGGCTGGCGCTGGTGGCCGCGATGCTGCCGGCGAGTGCAGCAGGGGCGGCGCCGGCAGCGCCGAGCCAGGAAGCGCCGAGTCAGGCGGAGGAGGTCGATCCGTGCGGGCCCGGTGACGCGAGCGGGGCCACCGACATCGGTGTCACCGACAGCTCCATCACCATCGCCACCATCCAGGACGTCGGCGGCGACCTGCGGCCGGGGCTCCGCAAGGACAACCAGGACGCGATCAAGGCGTTCGTGCGGTACTGCAACAAGCAGGGTGGGATCAACGGGCGCGAGCTCGACCTCAACACCTACGACTCGAAGCTCCTCGAGGCCTTCGACGCCTACGAAGAGGCTTGCGCCGGCGACAACTTCGCCATCGTCGCCGAAGCGGTGATCTTCGACGACGCCGGCCTCGAGCCGATCAACGGCTGCGGCATCCCGACCGTCCCGGCGTTCTCGACGTCGCCGGTGCGCCAGGAATCGGAGCTGACGTACCCACCGTCGCCGAACCCGCCGTCGCTGCTCGCGACCGGACGCTACGAGTGGCTCCAGGACGAGTTCGACGGCGTGGGCGACCGCGCCGCCCTCCTGTGCGCCGACACGACCACCACGCAGTACTCGTGTGCGCGGGCGAAGTTCGCCGCCGAGGAGGCGGGCTTCGAGTTCGTGTACGAGGGCACGACCGAGATCACGGTGGCGAACTGGGGGCCGTTCGTCGACCAGCTGCGCCAGAACGACGTGACCTACGTGACCATGGTCGCCGACGAGACCAACTGGGCGGGGCTCCAGCGCGAGATCGCGGCCCAGGGCCTCGACATCGAGGTGCAGGACTCGGGTGGTGGGATCTACAGCGAGGAGTACCTCGAGCAGGCAGGGCCGGCGGCCGAGGGCACGCTCATCGCCCTGGGGGTGACTCCGCTGGAGGAGGCCAAGGACAACCCCGAGCTCAGGCGCTACACCCGGTGGGTCAAGAAGGTCGGCGGCGAGCCGACCGCCCTCGGCATCAGCGGATGGTCGGCGGGCCTGATGTTCGCGACCGCAGTGCAGTCGATGGGCAGCGACGTGACCCGCGAGGGCCTGATCACCGCACTGCAGAACATCCACGAGTGGGACGGCAACGGGATCCAGGCGCTCGCCGACCCCGGCGGGAAGCAGCCGAGCGGCTGCTTCGTGCAGCTCCAGGTGACCGACGGCGAGTTCGAGCGCATCTTCCCGAAGAACGGCTTCGAGTGCCGGCCCAACGCCATCGTCGAGGTCCCGGAGGACTTGCAGTCATAGGAAGGCACACCCGGTGGACACGCTGCTCCGGCTGACGATCTTCGGGCTCGCCACCGGAGCGATCTACGCGGTCGCGGCCAGCGGCCTCGTGCTCACCTACGCGACCTCGGGCATCTTCAACTTCGCCCACGGCGCGCTGGCGATGATGTCGGCGTTCATGTACTGGGAGCTGCGCTTCAATCGCGGGCTCCCGACCCCTCTCGCCCTCGTGCTGGTGCTACTCGTGTTCGCGCCGCTCATGGGCGTGCTCATCGAGCGCCTGCTCATCCGGCGCCTGCGGGGGGCGTCGCTCGCGGCCAGCCTGGTGGCGACGGTCGGCCTCCTGGCCGCGCTCATCGGGATCTCGCGCCAGATCTGGGAGCCGACGACGCGCCTCATCCGCCCGTTCTTCGACCCCGAGGGGTTCTGGATCGCGGGGGTGTTCGTGTCGTGGCACCGGGCGATCACGCTGCTCTGCGCCGTCGGCGTCGCCGTCGGGCTGCGCATCCTGCTGCACCACACCAGAGCCGGGATCAGCATGCGGGCGCTCGTCGACGACCCCGAGCTGCTGGCCCTGAGCGGGAAGGGGCCCGAGCGGGCGAGCATGCTGTCGTGGGCGATCGGCTCGTCGCTCGCGGGCCTGGCCGGCGTGCTGATCTCGGCGCTGCTGAGCCTCGACGCCGTCCTCCTCACGCTCTTGCTCGTGAACGCGTACGCGGCGGCCGTGGTGGGGCGCCTGCGGAGCATCCCGCTCACATTCGTGGGCGCCATGATCCTGGGGCTGCTGCAGTCGTACGCGGTGCAGTACCTGCCGAAGCTGTTCCCGAACGACGTGCTGCCCGATTGGCTCACCGGCCTGTACGACGGCCTGCCGGTGCTGATGCTGTTCATCGCGCTGCTGCTGCTCCCCCAGGCGCGCCTGGGCACGTCGTCGCTGGTGCGCCGCATCCGCCCGGTGCGCGTGCCCTCGCTGCAACGGTCGCTCGTCGCCGGCGCCGTCCTCGTTGCCGCCGCGTTCGTAGTGTCGGGAATGCTGTCGAACCTCGACACCAAGCGCGTCGGGTCGGGCATCGCCCTCGGCATCATCGTGCTCTCGCTCGTGCCGCTCACTGGCTACGGCGGGCAGGTGTCGCTCTGCCAGCTCACGTTCGCGGGCGTCGGTGCGGTGTGCGTGTACAAGTTCGGCGAGGGCGGGTCGCCGCTGGGCTGGGTGCTCGCCATCGTCATCCCGGGTGCGGTGGGCGCTCTCATCGCGCTTCCCGCGCTGCGCCTGCAGGGGCTGTACCTGGCGCTCAGCACGCTGGCATTCGCGGTGTTGATGGACAAGATGGTCTTCCCGTCGGAGAACTTCTTCTACATCGGCACCGTCAACATCGACCGTCTCGACCTGCCGGGTATCTCGCTCGAGAGCAACCGGGCCTGGTTCGTGCTTCTCGCCGTGGCGTACGCGGGCCTCGCCGCGCTCGTCCTCACCATCCGGCGGGCGCCGTTCGGCCGCCAGCTCGTGGCGACGCGTGACAGCCCGGCGGCGTGCGCCACGCTCGGGCTCGGGCTCACCCGCACGAAGTTCGTCGTCTTCTCGCTGTCGGCCGCGATGGCGGGCTTCGGCGGCGCGCTCTACGCCGGGCTCAAGGAGGGCATCACCGCCAACAGCTTCACGATGTCGGCCGGCCTCAGCATCCTGCTGCTCGCCGTGATCGGCGGGATCGAGACCGCCAGCGGTCCGTTGCTGGCGGGCCTGGTCTTCGCGGGGGCGGAGGTGCTCGCCGACGACTACCCCGCACTGGAGTTCCTCCCGACCACGGGCATCGCCGTGGTCGCGATCGCGCTGGCGTTCCATCCCGACGGCGTCTTCATCGAGGGCGGACGCCGGTTGCGGCGCCTGATCGGTCGCGCCGAGCCGCAGCCGGTGATCCCGGCGCGCCTCTCGCTCGGCTGGGAGGGCGCGGCCGGGACGGCGACCCCGTCACTGAACGGTCCCGCCGCGCCTGCCACGGCCGCGGCCGACGGAACGAGATCGCATGCCGCTCCTCGAGGTTGACTCCGTGTCGGTCCGCTTCGGCGGGCTGATGGCCCTGTCGGAGGTGTCGTTCGCCGCCGACGCCGACCGGGTCACCGGCCTCATCGGACCGAACGGCGCGGGCAAGACCACGCTCTTCAACACGATCTGCGGCCTCCAGCCGGCGCGCAGCGGTCGCGTGTATCTCGACGGCGTGGACGTGACCGGCCTCTCGCCCCACAAGCGAGCCCGGCGCGGCCTGGCGCGGACGTTCCAGCGCCTGGAGATCTTCGGATCGCTGAGCGTGCGCGACAACGTGCTCGTCGCCGCCGAGATACACCGGCGCTGGTCGGGCGGGAACGAAGACCCGGCGACGGTGACCGACGAGATCCTCGAGCGGCTCACGATCGGCGACATCGGCGACGCCCTCGTCGACGTGCTCCCGATCGGGATGGCGCGCGTCATCGAGGTGGCACGCGCGCTGGCGACCCGGCCGCGGGTGCTGCTGCTCGACGAGCCCTCGTCGGGTCTCGACCCCGCCGAGACAGCCTGGCTGGGCGGGCTGCTCGTGCGGTTGGCCGGCGACGGGCTCGCGGTGGTGCTCGTCGAGCACGACGTCGGCCTCGTGATGGACACCAGCACGCAGATCTACGCCCTCGAGTTCGGGCGCATCATCGCCGCCGGTACGCCGGAGGAGGTCCGGGGGAACGCGGCCGTGCAAGCCGCGTACCTGGGCAGCACGTTCGCGCCCACAGGGGAAGGTGCCGCTCATGGCGTGTGAGCACGACGTCGACGCCGCCGCCGCACCCGCGCTCGAGCTCCACGGTGTCCACACCGCCTACGGCCCGATCGAGGTGCTCCACGGCGTCGACCTCACGATCGCGCCCGGTGCCGTGGTCGGCCTTCTCGGGCCGAACGGCGCCGGCAAGTCGACCACGATCCGGGTCGCCACCGGGCTCATGAAGCCGACCGAGGGCTGCGTCCACATCTTCGGCCGCCACCAGAACGGCACCAAGCCCGACGCCATCGCGCGCGCCGGAGTTCGCGCCATTCCCGAGGCGCGCGGCGTCTTCCCCAACCTCACCGTGCGGGACAACCTGCGCCTGGCGACATACGCCGCCGCGCGCGGCGCCGATGTGGAGGAACGGGCGTACACGGAGTTCCCGTGGTTGCGCGAGCGTCGCAAGCAGCTGGCGGGCACGCTGTCGGGGGGCGAGCAGCGCATGCTGGCGATGGCGCGAGTCATCACCGGGGACCCCAAGGTCCTCCTGCTCGACGAGCTCTCGATGGGGCTGGCGCCGGTCGTGCTCGAACAGCTCTACGAACACGTCGCCCACATGTCCGAGCGGGGCGTGGCGCTGGTGATCGTCGAGCAGTTCGCCCGGGCCGTGCTCGACATCGCCGATCACGTCGCAGTGCTCGCCCAGGGCACCGTGGTGGCCGCGGGAAAGCCGGCCGACGTCGTCGACTCCCTGCCCGACGCCTATCTCGGCGCGGGCGCATAGCTAGGTTCATCCCCAGATCGCGAGCAGAGAGGCACCCCCAATGCAGTTGAGCGACATCGACCTCCTGGACCGGGACCGCTTCACCCAGGGCGTCCCCCACGAGTGGTTCACGTACCTGCGCCACGAGGCACCCGTGTACCTCCACCCCGAGCCGGGCGGTCCCGGGTTCTGGGTGATCACCAAGCACGCCGACGTCGTGGCGGTCGGGCGGGACGGCACGACGTTCTCGTCCGACCAGAAGCGGGGCGGCGTCGTGGGCCTCGAGGGCCCCACCGACGGCTCCAACATGGAGCTGGCCGGGAACCTCATGCTGACCATGGACGCGCCCGAGCACACCCGCTACCGCAAGCTCGTGAACCACGGCTTCACACCGCGGCGGGTAGCTGCGCTCGAGCCCCACATCCGCCAGCTGACGAACCAGATCCTCGACGAGGTGATCGAGGCGGGCGAGTGCGACTTCGTCGTCGACGTCGCCGCCGAGCTGCCGCTCCAGGTGATCGCGGAGATGCTGGGCGTGCCGCTCGAGGACCGTCACAAGCTCTTCGAGTGGAGCAACCGGATGGTCGGGAGCGAGGACCCCGAGTACATCGTTCCCGACACCGAGGTGCAGGCGGCGCAGGTCGAGATGTTCATGTACGCGAACAAGCTCGCCCAGGAGCGGCGGGCCAACCCACGTGACGACATCGTCACCGCCCTGCTCGACGCCGAGGTCGACGGTGATCGCCTCTCCGAGATGGACTTCAACATGTTCTTCATGTTGTTGTCGGTGGCGGGCAACGAGACCACCCGCAACTCGATCGCGCACGGGATGCGGGCGTTCCTCGAGCACCCCGAGCAGTACGACGCGCTCGTCGATGATCCTTCGCTGTCGGGCTCGGCGACCGAGGAGATCGTGCGGTGGGCGTCGCCGGTCATGTATTTCCGGCGCAACGTCACCCGCGACACCGAGATCCGCGGGCAAGCGATCAAGGCCGGCGAGAAGGTGAGCATCTGGTACGTGTCGGCGAACCGCGACGAGGACGTCTTCGACGATCCGTTCCGCTTCGACATCCGGCGCGATCCCAACGACCACATCGGCTTCGGTGGCGGCGGACCGCACCACTGCCTGGGCGCCAACCTGGCTCGGATGGAGATCCGGGTGCTCTTCGAGGAGCTCGTCCGGCGCGTGCCCAAGATCGAGAGCGCGGGCGACCCGGAGCCGTTGCGCTCGAACTTCATCGGGGGCATCAAGCATCTCCCCGTGCGCTTCACGCCCGGTTCACGCGAGACCGCGTAATGGACTTCACCCTCGACGACGTGCAGCGCGAGCTCCGCGACCTCGCCCGCAAGATCCTCGACGAGCGGATCACGACCGAGCGGCTCAAGGAGCTCGAAGCGGCGGGCGCGCCCTACGACGAACGGTGCTGGGCCGATCTCGCCGCCACGAACCTCCTCGGCGTCGCCCTCCCGGAGGACGTCGGCGGCAGCGGCTACGGGCTCATGGAGCTGTGCGTGCTGCTCGAGGAGGTCGGACGCCACGTCGCGCCCGTCCCCCTGCTCGCCACCGTCGGCGCCGCCGCACTCCCCATTGCCGAGCTCGGCTCCGCGGAGCTGCGGGCGCGGTTGCTGCCGCCGGTCGTCGAGGGCCGTTCACTCCTGACCGCCGCGCTCCAGGAGCCCGGCCACGCCGACCCGCTCGCCCCCACCACGCTCGCCAAGCGCGACGGGAACGGCTGGCGCCTCGAGGGCGAGAAGCTGGGTGTGCCCTACGCGCCGCTCGCCGACGCCATCCTCGTGCCCGCGTCCACGGGTGACGGCGATACCGGAGAAGCCCGCGCGGCCGTGTTCGTGGTCACGCCCGACGCCGACGGGCTCACCATCGAGTCCGCCACCGCGACGAACGGTGAGCCCCAGGGCCACGTGACGATGACGGGCGTGCGCGTCGAAGACGCCGACGTGCTCGGTGACCCCAGCGCTCCCGGGGCGGAGACCGTCGCGTGGGTGCAGGAGCGAGCGCTGGCGGGACTCTGCGCCACCGCCGTCGGTGTGTTCGAGAAGGCGCTGCGCATCACCGCCGGGTACATCAGCGAGCGCAAACAGTTCGACCGCCCCATCGCAACCTTTCAAGGCGCGACGCTGCGCGCCGCCGACGCGTACATCGACACCGAGGCGATCCGGGTCACGGCCTGGTCGGCGATCTGGCGCCTCGCCGCCGGGCGTGACGCGAGCGACGATCTCGCGATCGCCAAGTTCTGGGTCGCCGACGGCGGCCAGCGGGTCGCGCACGCGTGCCAGCACCTCCACGGCGGTATCGGCGCCACCATCGACTACCCGATCCACCGCTACTTCACCTGGGCGAAGGCGCTCGAGCATTCGCTCGGCGGCGCGCCCGAGCATCTCCTGCGCCTCGGCGACAGCCTCGCCGCCGGCCGGATCTAGGACGGACGATGTTCATCGACCTCACCGACGAGCAGCGGGCCCTGCGCGACGAGATCGACGCCTACTTCGCCGGCCTCATGACGCCCGAGCGCCGGGCGGCCATGGGCGCGGAGGGCTTCAACGCCGGCTATCGCGAGGTGATCCGCCAGCTGGGCAAGGACCGGTGGCTCGGCGTCGGGTGGCCGGCGGAGTACGGCGGCCGGGGGTGGGGCGCCCTCGAGCAGCTGATCTTCGTCGACGCCGCCAGCCGGGCGGGCGTGGCGCTCCCCGCCGTCACGCTCAACACGGTCGGCCCGACCCTCGCCCAGTACGGCACCGACGAGCAGAAGCAGCGCTTCCTTCCCGCCATCCTCGCCGGCGACGTGCACTTCGCCATCGGCTACACCGAGCCCGAGGCCGGCACCGACCTCGCGTCCCTTTCGACCCGGGCTATCCGCGACGGCGACGAATACGTCGTGAACGGCCAGAAGGTGTTCACCAGCGGCGGTCACGACGCCGACTTCATCTGGCTCGCCGCCCGCACCGACCCCGACGCACCGAAGCACGAGGGCATCTCGATCCTGATCGTCGACACCACCGACCCCGGTTTCAGCTTCACGCCCTTCGGCATGATCGGCCGCGGCCACAACAACGCCACCTACTACGACAACGTGCGCGTCCCGGTGTCGATGCGGGTCGGGCCCGAGCACGGCGGCTGGAAGATGATCACCACGCAGCTCAACTTCGAGCGCGTCATGCTCGGTCCGTCGGGCAACATCTTCAAGTCGCTGCGCGCCGTCACCGACTGGGCGCGCGAGACGACCGCCGCCGACGGCCGCAAGGTGATCGACCGTGAGTGGGTCAGGCTCAATCTCGCCAAGGTGCGTGCCAAGGTCGAGGCGGCCGAGCTCTTCAACTGGCGGGTGGCGTCGCGCCAGGAACAGGGTGGGCTCAACCCGGCGGACGCGTCGGCGATGAAGGTGTTCGGCACCGAGCTGCGCATCGAGTCGCTGCGGCTCCTCCTGGAGGTCGTCGGCGTCGCGGGCACGCTGAAGAAGGGCTCCGCCGGCGCGGTGCTCGCGGCCGACCTGGAGAACGAGTACGCCGGCGCCACCATCGGGACCTTCGGGGGCGGCGTCAACGAGATCCAGCGGGAGATCATCGGCATGGCCGGGTTGCGCATGCCCCGGGTCCCGCGTTGAGCGCGGGACCCATCCCAACGTTCGCACCCACGCACGCGCGGCGGGGCGGCTGGCGTCTCATGCGCGAGGTCGGCACCGCCCACCCCCGCTGGATCCTCGTCGGCGTCGGCGCCGCCCTCGGCTGGACGGTGGCCAAGATCTCGATCCCGCTCATCGCGCTCGAGGCGGTCGAGCGCGGCATCGATCCTTACGACGGGGCGTCGCTCGTGCGTTGGGCGATCGCGATCGTGGCCGTGACCCTCGTGATCGGGCTCTTCACCTTCGGACGGCGCTACAGCGCGTTCAAGATCTCCCTGTACGCCGAGGCCGAGCTGCGCCGCCGCCTGTTCGACCACCTCCAGCGCCTGCACTTCGGCTACCACGACCGCGCCGAGATCGGCGAGCTGATGGCCCGGGTCAGCACCGACGCCAAGCAGGTGCAGATGCTGCTGGTGTTCATCCCCGTCGCGGGCGCCAACGTCGTGATGGTCCTGGGCGTGGCCGTCGTCCTGTTCGTGCTCAACCCGCTGCTGGCGGCGGCGGCGCTGGCCGCGCTCCCCTTCCTGGTGCTGGCGGCGATCCGGTTCTCGGTCCGCCTCGGGCCGGTCACCACCGGGCTGCAGGAACGCCTTGCCGACGTCTCGCACGAGGTCGAGGAGAGCGTTTCGGGCATCCGCGTGATCAAGGCCTTCGGTGCCGAGGACCATCAGCGGGAGCGGCTGGGTCGGGCCGCCGCCGGGGTCTACGAGCAGGGCATGGGCCTGGCCCGCCTGCGGGCGGCGTTCAACCCGCTGCTCGAGGTGCTGCCCATGGTCGGGCTGATCGCGGTGCTCTACGTCGGCGGGCGCCAGGTCATCGACGGCAACCTCACCGTAGCGGCGCTGATCGCCTTCAACTTCTACATCCTCCAGCTCGTCTTCCCTCTGCGGATGACGTCGTTCATGGTGGCCCAGCTCTCGCGCGCCGCCGCCGCCGCCGCCCGCGTGTACGAGGTGCTCGCGACCGACCCGGAGATCATCGAGCGGCCCGATGCCGCACCGCTGGCCGAGGGCAACGGCGAGGTGCGCTTCGAAGGGGTGAGCTTCGGCTACCTCCCCGGCACCCCGGTACTGCACGACATCGACCTCGTCATCCGGCCGGGCGAGTCGGTCGCGCTGGTCGGCCCCACCGGGGCGGGCAAGTCGACGATCGCCCGCCTCGTCCCGCGCTTCTACGACGTCGACGCCGGGCGCGTGCTCATCGACGGCGTCGACGTGCGCGACCTCCGGCTCAGCGATCTCCGCGACGCCGTCGGCATCGTGTTCGAGGACACCTTCCTGTTCACCGACACGGTGCGGGCGAACATTGCGTTCGCCGACGAGGACGCCGCGCCCGAGGCCGTCGAACGCGCCGCTCGCCTCGCCGGGGGCCACGAGTTCGTCGCCGACCTACCCGAGGGCTACGACACGCTGCTGGGCGAGCAGGGCTTCTCGCTCTCGGGCGGGCAGCGCCAGCGGGTCGCCATCGCCCGCGCCATCCTCGCCGACCCCCGCGTGCTCATCCTCGACGACGCGACGTCGTCGGTCGACCCGACGAAAGAGCACGAGATCCGCGACGCCCTCGCCGAGGTGATGCACAACCGCACCACGATCATCATCGCCCACCGGCCCGCCACGGTCGCGCTCGCCGACCGGGTCATCCTCCTCGACGCCGGCAGGGTCGTCGCCGAGGGCGCACACGAGGAGCTGCTGCACACCTCGCGCCGCTACCGGCAGGTGCTGGCGCAGGTCGAGGCGGCGGCCCAGAAGGTCGCCCCATGATGCGCCAGCCCCGCGGGGTCGAACGGCCGCTCTCCCCCGAGGAGAAGCGCCAGGTCATCCGGCGGACCTACCGCATGCTGTCGCGCCCCCTGCTGCTGGTCGCCGTCGTGTTCGTGATCCTCCAGGCGGCGGGCACGCTCGCCGGGCCGGCGGTCGTGCGGTACGGCATCGACCACGGCGTCGCCGACCGTGACGTCGCCGCCCTCAACCGCGCTGCGATCGTCTTCGTGGTCGCGGTCGCGTTCGTGTACGTCTTCGGCCGGCTGACGATCCTCACGATCGCACGCCTCGGCGAGGGGTTCCTCCGCGACCTGCGCGAGCGCGTCTTCGATCGCCAGATGCGGCTCTCGCACGAGTTCTACGACCGCACGCGTACCGGCACGCTGGTCTCGCGGATGACGGCCGACGTCGACGCCCTCCAGGAGCTGGTGTCGCAGGGCTTGTCGATGTTCATCGTGAACGCGCTCGTGTTCTTCGGGGCGATTGCGGTGATGGTGGGCATGAGCTGGGAGCTCGCGCTCGGCGTGCTCGTGGGCGTCCCCGTGCTCGCCGCGCTCTCGAGGTGGTTCCGCCGCGAGTCGAACAAGGCCTACCTGGCGTTGCGAGACCGGGTCGGCGGCACGCTGACGTCGTTCCAGGAGGGGCTCTCGGGCGTGCGGGTCGTCCAGAGCTTCAACCAGGAGGATGCGTTCCGGCACAAGTTTCGGGAGACGAACGAGCGCCAGTTCCGCCAGCACCTGCGCGCCGAGACGATCACCGCCAAGTACACGATGGGAATCGAGCTCGTGCAGGGCGGGGCGATCGCGATCATCCTCTTCTACGGGGGCTGGCTCACCGGCCGCGACATCGTCACCGTCGGGACGCTGGCGGCGTTCCTCCTCTACCTGCAGAGCCTGTTCGAGCCCATCCAGCAGATGAGCCAGCTCTTCAACACCCTCCAGGCCGCCGGTGCCGCGCTGCACAAGCTCTTCGAGCTCATCGACGAGCCGGTGGCGGTCGACGAGAGGCCGGGGGCGGTCGATCTCCCAACCCACGGTGACTTCGTGGTCGACCATGTGTCGTTCCGCTACGGGGCCGCACTCGTCCTCCACGACGTGTCGCTGACCGTCCGCACCGGCGAGCGCGTTGCGCTCGTCGGGCCGACCGGGGCGGGCAAGTCGACGCTCGCCAAGCTGATGGTGCGCTTCTACGACCCGACCGAGGGTGCGGTGCGCTACGGCGGCGTCGACCTGCGCGACGTCACGCTGCGCTCGCTGCGCGAGCACATCGTGGTCGTACCCCAGGAGGGGTTCCTCTTCGGCGGGACCATCCGCGACAACCTTCTCATCGCCCGCCCCTCGGCCGCCGACGAGGAGCTCCAGCAGGCGATCGACGCACTCGACCTCCATTCGCGCTTCGCGGCGTTCCCGGACGGACTCGACACGCTCGTGCGCGAGCGCGGGGCGAACTTCTCGGCCGGTGAGCGCCAGCTCGTCTCGTTGGTGCGGGCGGCGCTCGCCGATCCGGACGTGGTGGTCCTCGACGAGGCCACCTCGAGCCTCGATCCCGGGACCGAGCTGCTCGTGGCGCACGCGCTGGAGCGGCTGATGGAGGGCAGGACCGTGGTGGTGATCGCCCACCGGCTCTCGACGGCGGCCCGCGCCGACCGGGTGGCGGTCGTGCAGGGTGGGCGCATCGCCGAGAGTGGCACCCACGACGAGCTCGTCGCCGCCGGCGGCGTCTACGCCGCCCTCCACGCCGCCTGGACCGGGCAGACCGCCGCCGCCGGCTGATTGGACGACGCCATGGAGACGCTTCCGGGTACCAAGAGCGCAGCCGCCTCCCGGTGGGGCAAGTACGGGCGCCGCCCGGTGTGGATCCTCGCGCTCGTGGCCTTCATCGACTCCGTCGACCGGGGGATCCTGCCCGGTGTCCTCACCAAGGTGCAGGACGAGCTCGGCTTCAGCGACTTCCAGGGCGGCGTGCTCGGCACCGCGTTCATCATCGCCGGCTTCGTGGCCGTGCTTCCGGCGGGCTATCTCGCCGACCGGTACCGCCGTACCCGCATCATCGCGGTGGTGCTCGCCTCCTGGGGCGCGATCTCGGCACTGAACGCGGCGGTCCGCAACTTCGGCCAGTTCCTCGCCGTGCGAGCCATGCTCGGCATCGGCGAGACCGTCGACAATCCGTCGTCGCAGTCGCTGCTCGCCGACTATTACCCCGCAACCCTGCGCGGTCGCGCCTATGCCCTCCAGCGGGTCGCGCCGCTGCTGGGCGTCGCCGTGGGCACGGGCGTCGGCGGCGGCGTCGCCGCCCTCCTCGGCTGGCGGTGGGCCTTCCTGCTCGTCGGCGTGCCGGGATCGATGCTCGCGGTCGCCGCCTGGCGGCTGCCCGAGCCCACCCGAGGCGAGCACGACGCGCTCGTCGAACCCGACATGCCGGTGCTGAGCACCACGAAGCCGGAGCGCGAGGAGGCCGCCGTCGACGCGGCGGTCCAGGCACCCGCGTCCCGCGGGATCGGCGCGATGCTCCACGACGCCCGGCTCGTGCTCCAGGTGCGGACGCTGCGGTCGCTCATCGTGGGCACCGCCATCGCGGCGGGCGCGCTCTCCGGCCTGGGATTCTGGTCACCCGCCTTCTACGAGCGGCACACGTCGCTGTCGTCGGGCCAGGCCTCGGGTGTGGTGGCCGCCCTCATCCTGATCGGGGCGATCATCGGCACGATCATCGGCGGGCGCCTGACCGACCGCCTGCGCGACCGCGTCGAGGGCGCGCCGATGCTGGTCGCCGGGCTCTCGCAGGCTGCGGGCGCGGCCGTGCTGATGGTCGTCTACCTCGACGTTCCCCTGACCCTGCGGTTGGTGATGTCGGTCGTCGGCGTGATGCTCATCGTGCTCGGCTTCCCTGCCCTCACGACCATGACGTCGGAGGTCGTGCCGGCGACGATCCGCGGCCTCGCCTTCTCGGTGACGACGTTCCTCAGCACCATGGCCTCGGCGCTCTCCCCGCTGCTGATCGGGGGGATCGCGGACCAGTTCGAGTTCATGGTCGACGGGGAGGTCAAGGGCAATCTGGCCAACGCCTTCCTCATCGTGACGCCACTGGTGTTCATCGGCGCCTTGGTGGTGCTCCGGGGGCGGAGCCATGTCGCCGCCGACACCCAACGTGCGGCCGAGGTCGCGGCCGAGATCACGTCGCAGCAGGAGGGAAGATGACCGAGCCGCTCTCGCCTGAGGACGTCGCCGATCGCATCGCGATCGACGATCTGCTCACCCGCTACACGATCGCCGTCGACAACGGCGACTGGGACCTGTACCGCACCGTGTTCACGAGCGACGCGTTCATCGACTACACGTCGGCCGGAGGCATCAAGGGCGGCGTCGACGAGATCGCGGCCTGGCTCGAGGAGGCGCTGGCCCCCTTCCCCGTTCGCCAGCACCTGATCGCGAACAAGCTGGTGTCGATCGACGGCGACACCGCCACCGTGCGGGCGTACTTCTTCAACCCGATGCGCATCACGCTTCCCGACGGATCGAGCCGGTCCACGCCCGGCGGGGGCTACTACAACCACCGGCTCGTCCGCACGCCCGACGGCTGGCGCTCCCGCGAGCTCGTCGAGGAAGAGGTCTGGCGCGAGGGCCTCCCCGAGAACCTCGAGATTCCTTCCTGACCATCGGGCCTGACCGTCGGGCCTGACCGTGGGGCCTGATTCCTCCGCGAGGATGTCGAGAACGGGCCGCCCGCCGCGGGCCTCGAGCTGCTCGAGCCGCTCGACGAGCCGCTAGGCGACCTTGCGGATCGGGTCGCCGGTACGCACCGTTCCGCCCCGCACGACCTTGGCGTTGGCACCGCGCAGCCGGAGCGCACCGCCCGCCTCCGAGTTGACGAACCGGAGCGCGGCGAGGCCGAAGCGCTGCGTGAACTTCTGACAGCCCCGATGGGGCTCGGCGGTGACCTCGACGACGGCGCTGCCGATCTGCAGGCGGGATCCCGCCGGCAGGTTCGCCTCGCTCAGATCGAGGTCGACGTAGAGCTGGTCGCCCGCCAGCGGAACCCGGTCGGGGTCGCCGGCGACGAGCCGGGCGACCCGGACGCTCATCAGCGTGAGCTGCATGTCGGGGTGGGGGGAGCCGTCGGGCCTCGACCGGCTGGGCCGGTCCTCCCAGGTGTCGCCGACGAGGCCGCTCGCCGGGTCGAGCTCGGCCTCGGTGACGACCTCGCGCTCGCCCACCGCGGGACGCCGCACGACGAGCGCGACCCGCCCGTCGTCGCCGGGTGCGGCCCGGACGTCGTCGAGGCCACTTTCGAGGGTCGACGCGGTCGGGTGGTCCATGGTCCGAGCCTTGCTCGGTCCGTCGGCGCCGCGCCAGCGAGAATGGGGCGTGCCCTCGCTGCTCCTCTTCCGCCACGGCAAGTCGGACTGGAATGCCGACCCCGGCGGTCCCGACCGCCTCCGGCCCCTCGCGCCGCGAGGCGAGAGGGCAGCGCGGCGGATGGGAAGGTTCATGGCCCGCGCCGGCCAGGTACCCGACGCCGCCATCGTGTCGCCCGCCCGGCGCGCCGAAGACACGCTGCGCTGGGCGATGACGGCGGGCGGATGGACGTGCCCGACGCGAACCGCCGAACCGCTCTACGGCGGGGGCGTGTCGGGCCTGCTCGCCGAGATCCGGCCCGAGCCGGCGACGACCGACCTGCTGCTGGCCGTGGGTCACGAGCCGGCATGGTCGGAGAGCCTCGCGGTGCTCGTCGGCGGGGGCCGGCTGCGCTTCCCCACCGCCGCCCTGGCGCGCGTCGACCTCGACATCGACGCCTGGAACGGCGTGGGGCCGGGAACCGGGGTGCTGGCGTGGAGCGTGGTGCCGCGCCTGTTGACGAAGGGTGGGCGCTGAGCTCACAGGGCCGCGGTCGGCGGGGTGGTCGTGTTCGTGTTCGGCGTGGTGGTGCGCGCCACAGAGGAGCTCGAGGTTGCCGAGCTCGGTCTCGCCGCCGTCGGCCCAGCGGACGATGTGGTGGACGTCGCACCATTCGCCGGGGACGTCGCAGCCGTCTGCGGTGCAGCACCGATCGCGGGCGATCACGGCGCGGCGGAGGGCCGGAGGGACGACCCGGGTGGTGCGCCCGACGTCGAGGGGCTGGCTCTCGGGCCCGGTGATGATCCGGGTGACGTCGGCGTCACACGCCAGGCGCCGCGCTGCCGCACTGCTGATGGGCTGGTGGAGCCACGAGAGCTCGGCGCCGGCGGACCGGGCGCGCCGCTCGAGCGTGTCGAGACCGACGAACACGGTCAGGTGCGGACGCACGCCGCCGGCCCGAGGGGTGTTACCCGCAGCAAGGACACGCCGGCAGACCTCCACAAGGCCGTCGTAGCGGCGCTGGGCGGGGGTGCGCTCGTCGCCGCCGGCGCGGGGCTTGGCGAACGCCTCGATCGCGGTGCGGATGATCGCCCCGGTCTCGGCGTCGCCGGCGAAGTCGCCGACCACCGTGCCCTGGAACGTCTCCGAGACGTGCAGGCGGCGCCCGTCGTGACGCGCGGCCTCGTCGGCCTCGAAGCCGTCGCGTTCGACCATGTGGCGCCAGTGCTCCACCACCCGCCGAAGCCGCGCTGCATCACACTCGCGGGCGGCTTCCACCACGATCGGCTCGGCCTCCCCGACCGTCTCCGCGCACGCCGCACTCGCCTCCACCGCCCCGACGATCACCCGCACGTGCGCGTACCCGATGTCGCCGTCGGCGAACGCCGCCCGCGTCGCCGGCAGCGTGCCGGCCAGGCGACGCGCCACCCGCACCCGCTCCGCCGCCGCCCCCGGCGCCATCCGACAGCGGCGCCGCAACCACGCCCGGGTCGAGAGCGCACCATCGGCCGCACCACCACCGACAGCATCGAAACGCTCGAGGCGCCGCAACCACTCCGCCTCGAGGCGCTCCCGCTGACGGGCAAGCTCCACCAGATCGGCGCCCAATGCCGGTATCGGGACCCCGTCGAGGTCGTCGCCCGCCAACTCGTCGATCGCCGATGCCAGATTCCCCACCCGGGGCCTCCTCGAGACGACAGTGGGGAAGCTCGAACCTGCGCTCCCGACCCTACCGCCAGGGTGTGACAACTACCTCCAGACCGCTCCGAACGACCGCAAGCTGGTACCAACGGGGTCAGTGTGAACCGGCGACAAGCTCGGTGCGGTAGCGCTCGAAGCGCTCGACGAGCTCTCCGGGGCGACCGAGCGCCGGGAGGTGACTGCCGTCCATCTCGTCGGGCGTGATCCCGAGGCGTTCCCGCACCACCCGGCGCATGAAGTCGGCGGGGAAGAACCGGTCGTCGCGGCAGAGGAGGAACCTCGTGGGGACGTCGGGCCAGCCCTGGAACGGCCACGGTCCCTCCATCGGGGCGTCCGACTGCCCCCGTGATCCTCGGGCGAGCGCCTCGGCGAGCAGGTCGGGGGAAAGGTCGTGCAGGAAGACGGCGACCTCGTCGAGCTCGCCGTCCGTAGCGCGGCCGTCGCGCTCGGCCAGCTCGCGATGAGCGCGCTCGAATCCGGTGTTCTCCCACCAGTCGGCCGGCGACTCGCCCGGGACCGGCACCATCGCGGCCACCAGTACGAGCAGGCTGACGGGGATGCGCTCGCACACCAGTGCGGCGGTGAACCCACCCAACGACTGGGCAACGACGATCAGATCGGAACGGTCGCCGACGGCCTCGACGACCACGTCCGCGTAGTCGGGGAACGTGGCGGCGTCGTCGTCGGACGGCAGGTCGGGTGCGACCACGTCGTGGCCCCGCGCTTCGAGGTCGGGGATCACCCGATGCCAGTACCACGAGTCGGATGCCGCGCCGTGGATCAGCACATAGGTCGCCATCGGGTCACTCCTCCTTCGTCGCCCCTCGCGGTCCGACGAGTGACACGGCCATGGATCGACCGTAACGTCCTCGTTCCGTGAACACGCTGCAGGGCTCCTCCGTCACGCTCCGGCCCGCGACCCGGGCCGACGTTCCGGCCCTGGCGAGTTTCCGCGGCACACCCGAGGTGTATGCCCGGTGGGGCGGCGATCGAGACCCCGTGGCCGCGGTCGAGAAGGACTTCCGCGAGGTCGGGGCGACCGCGTACGTCATCGAGCTCGAGGGCGCGGTGGTCGGTTGGATCCAGTGGCAGGCCGAGGACGACCCCGACTATCGGCACGCGAGCATGGACATCTACGTCGATCCCGCGGTCCACGGGCGAGGCGTCGGCACCGACGCGGTGCGGACGCTGGCGCGCCATCTGATCGACGACCACGGGCACCACCGGCTCACCATCGACCCCGCGGCCGACAACACCGTCGCCATCCGCTCGTACGCCAAGGTCGGCTTCCGGCCGGTGGGGATCATGCGCAGCTACGAACGTGGTCCCGACGGCACCTGGCACGACAACCTGCTGATGGACCTGCTCGCGGGCGAGGTCGTGGAGTAGCCGCGCCCGCGCGCCGGGCGTCAGCCTGATTCCCGGTGGACGAGCTCGGGCGAGAACGCCGGGAGGCACACTGCCAGGTACTCGGCGCCGTCCGGGGTGTGGTAGCGGACACGCTCGCCGGCGGCGACCGCGATCGCCTGCCCTGCCCGCACCTCCACGGTGCCGGTGTCGTGCTCGACGGTCAGGGATCCCGCGATCACGACGGTGTACTCGTCGAACTCGGGTGCCTGCGCCGGCTCGCTCCAGCCCGCCGGGCTGCGCATCCAGGCGATGCTCACTGCCGACGTGCCGGTGCTGGCCCGGCCGACGTACTCGGCGATGGTCTTGGGCGGGGTACCCGCGGCGTCGACGGTCACGGGCGTGTGGATCAGTGTCGGCATGACCCTCCTCTCGACGCAGGAGTGACCGACGTTCGTGCGCCCCGGCTCGTCGGAGTCAGTCGGAGGCGCCCGCAGCGACGGCCTCGACCCGCCCCCGCCTGAGTGCGTCGAGCTCTTCGGCGGTGCGCTCGTCCTCGGCCATGACCGCCTCGAGATCGGCATCGGCGAAGCCCAGGACGCCCATGTCATCGAATGCCTTCTGGATGCGCGGCCCCCAGAGCCCGATGTCGCGGAGCGTGGGCACGATACGCGTGAAGAGATAGGAGCGGAACATGATCTGGATCTCGCTGTTGCGCACGAAGTCGAGCAACTCGTCGACGGGGAGCTCGAGCGTCTCCCACACCTCCTCGGCCAGGAAGCGATCGCGCATGCGGTAGCACGCGTCGACACAGAACTCCTCGCGCTCGTCCCGCTCGGCCTGCGTGAGATTCGGGTAGTAGTCACGCAGCGCGAGACGCCCGAACGCGACGTGGCGCGCCTCGTCCTGCATCACGTAGGCGTTGATCGCCTTCGCGAGCGGTTCCTGTGCCTGGTTGCGGATGAGGCCGAACGCTGCCAGCGCGAGGCCCTCGATCAGCACCTGCATCGCCAGGTACGTCATGTCCCAGCGACGATCGGAGATGGCGTCGTCGAGGAGCGACTTCAGGTTGGCGTTGAGGGGGTACGCAAGCTCGAGCTTGTCGTAGAGGTAGCGGGAGTACACCTCGACGTGGCGCGCCTCGTCGATCACCTGGGTGGCGGCGTAGAACTTCGCATCGACGCTCGGCACGGTCTGCACGATCTTGGCGGTGCAGACTAGCGCACCCTGCTCCCCGTGCATGAACTGCGAGAACTGCCACGAC
>DASUUL010000091.1:0-9544 GCA_036374115.1 Acidimicrobiia bacterium
CGTCGTTCGGCGAGTACCTCGACCGCCTCGAGGGCAGGGTCGCGGTGAACGCCGCCTTCAACGTGGGCCATTGCGCGCTGCGCCGCAAGGTCATGGGCCCCGACGCCATCGGCAACGAGGCCACACCCGACCAGCTCGACCAGATGGTTCGGCTGCTGCACGAGTCCATCGAGGCCGGCGGGCTCGGCTTCTCGACGACGCTCTCGTTCACGCACTCCGACGGCGACGGCCAGCCCGTCGCGTCGCGCTGGGCGTCGAAGGAGGAGGTGCTCGCGCTCTGCGCCGCGGTTCGTGACCACGAGGGCACGACCCTCGAGTACGTCACCGACGGGTGCATGCGCGGCTTTCGCGACGACGAGGTCGAGCTCATGGCGGAGATGACCCTCGCCGGCCGGCGCCCGCTCAACTGGAACGTCCTCACGGTCGACGCCAAGGAACCGGAGCGCTACCGCGACCAGCTGGCGGCGTGCGAGAACGCCGCCGCCAGGGGTGGGCGCGCGGTCGCGCTCACGATGCCGATCCTGGTCGAGATGAACATGTCGTTCCGCAACTACTGCGCGCTCTTCATGCTGCCCGAGTGGAACCAGGTGATGAACCTCCCGGTGCCCGAGCGCATCGAGAAGTTGAAGGACCCGGAGACGCGCCGGTGGATGAACGAGCGGGCTCGTTCGCCCGAGGCCGGTGTGTTCCGGCGCCTGGCGTCGTGGGGCCGCTACGCCATCGGCGACACGTTCTCGGCCGCCAACCAGGGGCTGAAGGGCCGGTCGGTGCACGACATCGCCAAGGAGCGGGGCCAGGACGCGTTCGACACCCTGGTCGAGATCGTGGTCAACGACGAGCTCCGCACGGTGCTGTGGCCCCTGCCGCCCGACGACGACGAGGAATCGTGGAAGCTGCGCGCCGAGGCCTGGCGCCACCCGCACGTGCTCATCGGCGGCTCCGACGCCGGGGCTCATCTCGACCGGATGTGCGGGGCGCCCTACACGAGCGCGTTCCTCGCCGACACGATCCGCGGCCGCCGGCTCGTCCCGCTCGAGGAGGCGGTGCACCTCATCACACAGGCGCCGGCCGCGCTGTTCGGCCTGCGTGACCGCGGGCTCGTGCGCGAGGGGTTCCATGCCGACCTCGTGGTCTTCGACCCGGCCACCATCGGCACCGACGAGGTCCGCCTGGTGGAGGACCTCCCCGGCGGCACGGCTCGCCTGTTCGCGGGGAGCACGGGCGTCGAACGCGTCTTCGTGAACGGCCGCCCGATCGTCGCCGGCGGCACCACCACCGGCGAGCTCCCCGGCACCGTGTTGCGATCCGGACGCGACACGCGCACGGTTCCGGTACCGGCCGGCGCCTGATGGCGGGCACGGCGACCCCGCCGGCCGCGGGCAGCCGGCCCGCACCCGTGCGCATCGACGACCTCGCCCGTCCCCGCTTCCCGCCCGAGATCGAGGAGCTGCGAACGGCGATGGCGGCGATGGCCGACCAGGTGACACTGGAGCCGGGCGCGCTGATGGCGGCGGCCGCGGCCGAGACCGGGCTCGACGACTTCGGTGACGACCGCTTCCGCGAGCCGCTGGCGGTGCTGTGCGCGTCGCTGCGCGGTGAAGCCGGGTTGGGCGCGGCCGGGATCGTGGGCGCGCACGCCCAGTTGACGGCCCTGCTGAAGAACCGCCTGCTGATCGAGGACCTCCTCCGCCGGCACCCCGAGATCCACGACATCGACGTCGTCCGGCCGATCGTGATCTGCGGCCTGCCCCGAACCGGTACCACGCACCTGCACAACCTCGTCGCCGCCGACCCGGCGCTGCGATCGCTCCCCTACTGGGAGAGCCTCGAGCCGGTGCTGGCCGAGGCCGAGCAGCCGGCACCCGGTGAGCCCGATCCACGATGGGCTCGCACCGCCACCGCGCTCGAGTTCGTCAACAGCGCGATGCCGTACTTCAAGCGCATGCACGAGATGACCGTCGACCACGTGCACGAGGAGATCCAGCTCCTCGCGATCGACTTCTCGACCATGCTCTTCGAGACCACCGCCCCCATGCCGGCCTGGCGTGACTACTACCTCGCCCACGACCAGACGCCCCATTACGAGTACATGCGCACCGTGCTCAAGGTGCTGCAGTGGCAGCGGGGCGGTGAGCGGTGGGTGCTGAAATCACCCCAGCACATCGAGCAGTTCCCGGCCCTGCTGGCCACGTTCCCCGACGCGACATTCGTCGTCACGCACCGCGACCCGGTCGCGGTGATCACGTCGGTGGCCACGATGCTCGCCTACACCGCGCGTGTGAGCCAGGACCCCGTCGACCCGGTCCGGGTGGGCCGGTACTGGGCCGACCGCATCGAGCGGAAACTGCGATCGTGCGTCGAGGACCACGACGTGCTTCCCGCCGATCAGACGATCGACGTGCACTTCTCGGAGTTCATGGCCGACGACATCGCCATGGTGGAGCGCATCTACGACGTCGCCGGCCAGCCGTTCACCGTCAGTGCCCGCAACGCGATGGACGACTTCATGGCCGACCATCCCCGCGGCAAGTTCGGCGGCGTCGTCTACGACCTCGCCGACTTCGACCTCGATCGCGAGGAGCTGCGTGGGCGCCTGCGCTTCTACGTCGAGCGCTTCGGCGTGGTCGAGGAGGCCTGACCCGCGAGCAGCCGCTCGCCCGCGCTCCGGCGCCGCACGATGTCTTGGAAGTTGGGGCAGTCGATGATGTCGTCGCGCGGGCACTCGAGTGCGTGCTCGATGGCGATTCGCGCCGCGGTCGCTTCGGCGATGCGGGCGTCGAGCTCCTCGAGCTTGCGCCGGGCGAGATCGTGCCACGCCTTCGGCGAGCGGGACCGCGCCGCGCTGATCGCATTGATCTCGCGAAGGGTGAATCCGACATCGCCGAGGAAGAGGATCCCGCCGACGGTGTCGACCGCCGAGGCGGCGTAGCGCCGCCGGCCCGACACGCGCGCCGCCGGCCGGAGCAGGTCGAGCTCCTCGTAGTAGCGCAGCGCCGAGGTGGTAACGCCGGTCCGCTCGGCCAGCTCGCCGATGGTGAGGAGGTCGTCGTCCATGGGTTGACTTCAAGGGTACTTGAACTGGTTGGATCGGGCCATGACGGTGAAGCAGCGGGTGATGCGGGCGGTGGTCGAGCAGTTCCACCGCCCCCACGGGATGGGGGGCCGGGCCGCGGCCTGGGTGATGGCGCACCGGTCGTCGAACCGGGAGCGCAACGTGTGGGCGGTCGGCCTGCTCGACGTGGCGCCGGGCGAGCGGGTGCTCGAGCTCGGCTTCGGCCCCGGCGTTGCGATCGGCGAGCTCGCCCGCCGGGCGACCGGCGGGCTCGTGGCCGGCATCGACCATTCCGAGCTCATGGTCGATCGGGCCCGCCGGAGGAACGCCGCCGCGGTTCGCACGGGGCTCGTGGACCTCCGTCTCGGCTCCATCGAAGCCGTGCCCGACTTCGGGGAGCCCTTCGACGCGATCCTGGCGGTGAACGCTCTCCTCTTCTCGGACGACCCGAGCGAGGTGCTCCGGCGGCTCCGCGGGGTCCTGCGTCCCGGAGGTCGCATCGCGATCGCCAACCAGCCGCGCTGCCCGGGCGCGACCGCCGAGACCTCGGCCGAGTCGGGCCGCCGGCTCGCGGCGTCCCTCGAGGCCGCCGGCTTCTCCGCCGTCCGCGCCGAGACGCTGCCGCTCGACCCGCCGGTGGCGTGCGTGCTCGGCGTGAACGGCGACTGATCCCCGGGACCGGCACGAGCGAATCCCCTACCATCCGGCCGTCCGACAGGGCGGTACCGGAAGAGGGAATTCCCGATGACCACCACGCCTGCGACGACCTTCGACCTCCCCGGCTTCGGCGGACGGCTCATCCACCCCGGCGACACCGACTACGACGAGGCCCGGCGGGTCTTCAACGGGATGATCGATCGGCGTCCCGCGCTCATCGCCCGGTGCGCCAACGCCGCCGACGTCGCCGCCGCCATCGGCCTCGCCCGCGATCACGACCTTCCCCTGTCGGTGTACGGCGGCGGCCACGGCGTGACCGGCTCGGCGGTCGTCGACGCCGGCATCTGCGTCGACATGCGGGCGATGAAGGGGATCGACGTCGATGCCGACGCCCGCACGGCGCGCGCCGAGGCCGGGCTCACCTGGGGCGAGCTCGACGCCGCCACCCAGGAGCACGGTCTGGCGGTCACCGGCGGGCGCGTCTCCGACACAGGCGTCGCCGGGCTCGCGCTCGGCAGCGGCAGCGGCTGGCTGGAGCGCAAGTGCGGCTTCACGTGCGACAACCTCGTCGAGGCCGAGGTCGTCACGGCCGACGGGCGCAAAGTCGTCGCGTCGGAGAACGAGAACGCCGATCTGTTCTGGGGCCTTCGCGGCGGCGGGGGGAACTTCGGTGTGGTGACGGCGTTCCACTTCCGCCTGCACCCCGTCGGACCGATCGTGCTCGGCGGCATGCTGATGTACCCGTCGGCGATGGCACGCGACCTGGTGCGGTTCTTCCGCGACTTCATGCTCGGTGCTCCCGACGAGGTCGGCGCCGGGCTGGCGTTCATCACGGCGCCGCCGGAGGAGTTCGTGCCCGAGCCCGTGCGGGGCCAGCCGGTCTGCGGCGTCATCGTCTGCTACGCCGGGTCGGTCGAGGACGGGGAAGCCGCGCTCCGGCCGCTGCGCGAGTTCGGCCCTCCGGGGGTCGACCTCCTCGCGCCGATGCCCTATGTCGCCGTCCAGCAGCTCATCGACGACGCCAGCCCCAAGGGGATGCAGAACTACTGGACCGCCGACTTCCTCGCCGAGCTTCCCGACGAGGCCGTCGACACGCTCGTCGAGCACGCGACGAAACCGGTCTCCCCGCTCACCCAGGTGCTGCTCATCCCCGGAGGCGGCGCGATCGCGCGTGTCGACGAGGAGGCCACCGCCTTCGGGCAGCGGAGCGCACCGTGGAACGTCCACTTCCTGTCGCTGTGGCCCGACCCCGCCGACGACGAGGTCAACATCGCCTACACGCGCGCCATCGCCGCCGCGATGAAACCCTGGACGACGGGCCGCGTGTATCTCAACTTCATCGGCGACGAGGGCCTCGATCGCGTCGAGGCCAGCTTCGGCCCCGAGAAGTTCGCCCGGCTCCAGGCGCTCAAGGCCAAGTGGGACCCGACGAATCTCTTCCGCCACAACCAGAACATCCCGCCCGCGCCCTGACCGTCTGACGCCCTCGCTCCGATCGCTCCGAACCAGCGCGCTGCCCGCGCCGGAACCGGCGCGCAGAGCGCGCAGGTTCGGGTGAAGGTCAGGGGATGCGTTCGACGCGCGTCGTCGGGCGCTCCGGCGTGGCAGCCGGGTAGAACCAGCGGAACCAGATCCGGCCACGCGGATGCCCCTGGGTCGACACCCAGTTCGGCCGGCCGGGGTCGCGGCCCGCGACCACGATGCGCCAGGAGCCGTCGGGCTCGTACTGCACCTGGCCGCCGTTGATCGTGACGCGCTCGTACTCGTAGTTGTACGTGTGCAGGAACTGGTTCCAGAGGCACAGGTTCCAGAACGCGCACTCGGGCGACCGGCCCTCGATCACGAGCATCTCGTCGTCGCCGAGGTCGAAGCTGCCCATGGCGTAGGCGGCGTCGCCGGCGGCCCAGCCGTAGGTCACCTCCGGTACCCCGTACGGCTCGTCGATCGAGTTGGGCTCGCCAAGAGCCAGCGGCACGATCTTGGCCTGCTCCCGCACCCAGGTGAGCACGGCCCGGAACCGGCGAGCGAGGTCGTCGTCGGTCTCCCGGTAGGTCGCGGGTGGATCGTCGGCCTCGATGTGCCACTCGACCCGGCGGCCGTTGACGGGGTCGACGAGGTAGTCGCGCGTTATGGCCGCGACCGCGTCGGGCTCGAGCTTGATCCAGGCGCCGTCGTGCGCCTCGGGGCTCAGCACGATCTCGAAGGTCCCGTCGGGCGCGATGTCGAGATGATCGCGGTCGTTGACGGTGCCGACGATGCGCTCGGAGTAACGGCCGTCGTCGGGCCCTCCGTACACGGTGAGGGAGAGGTACACGGCGTCGCCCGCCCTGCCCCGGATGCGGTAGGTCCGCTTCGGGTCGATCGGGGCGAACTGGTAGTAGGCGTCGGCGTTGTCGCCACCCCATTTCTTGTACGGGCCGACGATGTCGACGAAACGGGGCATGGCGGTGTCGCCCCACACGTAGACGTCGAACGCCACCTGGGTGATGGAGAAGATCCACTTGTAGCCCTCGAGCACCGACTGCTCGTCGGTCAGGGCGTTGGGGCCCTCGAAGAACTTCGCCTCGAGGCCGCGCAGCTCGTCGAGGAGCTCGTGGAAGAGCGGACTGGTCCGGAAGTCGCTCGCGTTCATAGAACAGGTTCTACTCTCTCGCGCGCATGACTGTCATCGCCGCCGTTCGCCGCGGCCCGCTCCCACGGTCGGCCGACGCGCTGTACGTGCCGATCGGGGAGGGCGTGAGCGGCCGCGACGACGAGGTCGTCGCGATCGCGGTGTGGCACACCGACGTCGTGCCAGAGCTCCGCGACCTCGCTGCGGTGGAGGCGTACCGCGCCGACGAGCGCGTGCAATGGGACCGTGGGGGCGCGACCGTGGCCCGTGTGTCGTTCGTCCGGCGGGCGCCGGGGTCGAGCCGGGAGGAGTTCGCCCGGCACTGGTCGGAGGAGCACGCGCCGCTGGCGCGCCGTCACCACCCGGGCATCTGCCGCTACGTGCAGCACGTGGTCGCCGACGCGTTGACGCCGGGAGCGCCCGAGGTCGACGGGATCGCCGAGCTCGGCTTCGCGTCGCTCGCCGACTTCCGCGAGCGCATGTACGACTCGCCCGAGGGTCAGCAGGTCATCGCCACCGACGTCCGCCGCTTCCTCGACGTCGGCGCCGGCTGGCGCATGCTCGCCCGCCCACTCTCATAGATGCGTCTCCCGTGCGCAAAGAGTGCGCATCAGGTACGCATCGGGAGCGGGGTCAGCCGGTGAAGCGGGGTGCGATGACGACCGGCTCCGGCGCCGGGCTGGTGAGACGGCCACGCGACGTGGTGGATGGGACGCCGAGCGCGGTCAGTCGTCGTCGGGGCCCTCGTCGTCGCCGGCGCCGTCGCCGTCGCGCTCGCTGCCGACCACGTCGAACTGCTCGTCGAGCTGCACGTCGACCTCGGTGCCGTCGTCGAGCGTGACCTCGACCTCGTAGTAGCTCTCCTCGTCGCCGACCTCGGTCCCGGTGACCCGGCCGCCCCCGGTCTCGGCGAGCGCGGCCGCCTTCGCCCGGTCGAGGGCGTCACCGGTGATGGGCGCCTCGCCGTCGTCGCCGCCCGAGGCCGCGACCGCGATCCCGGTCCCGGCGCCGACGGCGGCGAGAGCCAGCGCCCCGCTCACGATCCACTTCGTCCTCCGTTGCACTCGCTGCTCCCCTCGGCCCGTCCTCCTGGTGACGGCACGAGGATGACCGAACGGGCCTGACGCAACCCTGAACGACGCTGACAGCGCACGGAACGGTCAGGCGCGGGACGAGATCTGCTGGACGGCCCAGCCGTTGCCGTCGGGATCGCGGAAGAACACGAACCCGACGTTGTCGAGCGGATCCGGCACGGGACGGGGGTTCTCGCCCACCACCTGGACGTCGCTCACCTCCACGCCACGACCGGCCAGCTCGGCACGCGCGGCCCTGATGTCGGGCACGACCAGCTGGAGGCCTTGGAGCGAGCCGGGCGCCATATCGGGCACGGCGCCCTTCCCGATCACGATCGAACAGCCCGATCCGGGAGGTGTGAGCTGGACGATGCGCACGTCGTCGCCGACCCGGGTGTCGTGGTCGACGGCGAAGCCGAGCTGGTCGGCGTAGAAGGCCTTCGCCCGCTCCACGTCCGACACGGGAACGATCACGACCTCCAGGCTCCAGTTCATCGACGCCTCCTCACGGGGTGCCGGCGGGTGCCGGTCTCGACCCACCGACGAACGGCGAGAGCCCGGATCGACGGGCGGTGGCCACGTTCCCGCCGTGACGCGCCCGTGACGCGCGCCGCTCCGTACGCTCGGAGCCGGCGCTCGACAGGAGGTCTCGGATGCGGAACGCGACGCGAGGCATGGCCGCGGTGGCGGCAACCGTGCTCGGCGGCGCGGCGGCGGGGGCAGCTCCGGCAGCCGCGGGCCCCCTAGCGCGCCAGGAGTCGAGGACCGGGCCTCGCCACTGCGGGGTCGGCGCCGGTCAGCACGCGCCTACGGCTTGTCCGCGCCCACCACCCACATGGCGAAGAACTGGGAGCCGCCGCCGTAGGCGTGCCCGAGCGCCTTGCGCACGCCGTCGACCTGGTGCTCGCCCGCCTGGCCGCGCACCTGGAGGGCGGCCTCGGCGAAGCGCAGCATGCCCGACGCCCCGATCGGGTTGGTCGACAGCACCCCGCCCGACATGTTCACCGGCAGCTCGCCGTCGAGCGCGGTGGCGCCCTTCTCGGTCATCTTCCAGCCTTCGCCCTCGGGCACGAACCCGAGGTTCTCGAGCCACATGGGCTCGTACCAGCTGAACGGCACGTACATCTCGATGCAGTCGATCTCCTCGCGCGGGTTCGTGACGCCGGCCTGCGCGAACACGTCGGCGGCGCAGTCCTTGCCCGCCTGCGGGTTCACGGCGTCGCGGCCCGCGAACATGGTCGGCTCGCTGCGCATCGCGGTGCCGAGCACCCACGCCGGCGGCTTGGCGGCGCGCTCGCCGCCGGCCTCGTCGGTGAGCACCATGGCGCAGGCGCCATCGGACGACGGGCACGTCTCGAGGTAGCGGATCGGGTCCCACAGCATCGGCGACTCCTCCACCTTCTCGACGGAGATGTCCTCGAGATGGAGGTGCGCGTACGGGTTCTTCAGGGCGTTGAGCCGGTCCTTCACCGCCACGAGGATCCCGATGTTCGTGGGCGCGCCCGACCGCCGGATGTAGGCGCGAATCAACGGCGAGAAGTAGCCACCTGCTCCGGCGAGCGTCGGCGGGGCGAACGGAAGCGGCCGCGACAGCGCCCACATCGCGTCCGACTCCGACTGCTTCTCGAACGCCACCGTGAGCACCCGCTCGTGGATCCCCGCCTGCACGAGGCTGGCGGCGACGAGCGCCGTCGAGCCACCGACGCTGCCCGCCGTGTGCACGCGCATCATCGGCTTGCCGACAGCGCCGAGGGCGTCGGCGAGGTAGAGCTCGGGCATCACCACGCCCTCGAACATGTCGGGCGCCTTGCCGATGACGACGGCGTCGATGTCCGCCCAGGTCATCTCGGCGTCGTCGAGGGCGCGCGTCGCCGCCTCGCGGCAGAGGCCCGCAATCGACACGTCGGGACGGGCCGACCTGTGGTGGGTCTGACCGACTCCGACGACGGCGCAGGGTTCGCTCACTTGCCGGCCCCCTCGGCTCCGAGCATGCACACGAGGTTCTGTTGCAGGCAGTGGCCCGAGGTCGCGTGGGCGACGCCGCGGCCGGCGGCACCGTCGATGATTCGCTGCGCGACCTCACCGATCCGGGTGAGCCCGGCCGCCATCACCACGTTGGCGGTGAGTGCGCCGCCCGACGGGTTCACGTCG
>DASUUL010000092.1:0-7891 GCA_036374115.1 Acidimicrobiia bacterium
GGAGCCCGAGCAGGACGTCGAGACGCTCCAGGGCGGTGAGCTCCTGATCGAGGTCGGCGACGACGACGCGACGATCACCGACGGCCAGGAGCGGGAGGCGACGATCGTCGTCACCGACGTAAAGGCCAGCAACGGGGTGATCCACGTGATCGACCGCGTGCTGCTGCCCGACGCGGACGCCACGGAGTAGATCCGCCACCCGCGTGACGCACCGCCCGGCTCGTACCCCCCGACCGGGCGGTGCGCTCACGCGCGTCAGGCCGTGAGCTCGCCGACGAGGTCCATGGCTGCGGCGGCGTCGGGCGCCCACCCGTCGGCCCCGAGCCGCCGGGCCCCGGCCTCGTCGATCGCGGGCCCGCCGACGAGCACGGGCACGTCGACGGCGGCTCGGAGCGCGGTGATCGCCGCCGCCGCTTCCTCTTCGTGACCGGGGGTCGCGGCGCTCACGCCGACGGCCACGAGCCGGTCCGCCGCCCGGGCGGCGCGCACCAGCGACTCCACGGGTGTGTCCGCCCCCAGCTCGACCACGTCGTAGCCCTCGGCGCGAGCGACGCCCGCGAGCAGGGCGAGCGGCAGGCCGTGCCGGTCTCCGGGAACGACGCCCAACACGAGCGTGCCTCGCCGCCGACCGCGTCGCGCGAGCTCCTGCGACAGCCGGCCCAGCAGCCGCTCCGTGGTGGCGGTTGCGACGTGCTCGTCGCCCACGTCGATCGCGCCCGACGCCCACTGGTCCCCGATGCGGTGCAGCACGGGAGCCAAGAGCCTGACGTAGAGGTCACGAGCACCGGCGCCGGCGGCGCGCGCCGACTCCAGCACCGCCCAAGCCCCGGCCTCGTCACCGGCGACGAGACGGCGGAGCAGCCGTTCCCGCTGCCGGCCGGAGGCGGTGCGCCCCCGGCCGGGCGCCGACTCCGGCCCGGGCCGGCCGTGGGCCTCGACGTCGCTCGCCCGGACCCACCAGCGCCCCTCCTCGGACACCGCGGGCAGGCGACCGATCCGGACGTAGCGGTAGGCCGTCATGTAGTGGACGCCGAGGCGCCGTGCCGCCTCCTGCAGCGTCAGCCACTCGTCGCCCCGGCTCCGGGTCCTGGTCCTCGCCACGCACCGAAATTACTACTCAATAGGTGGTCCCGAGCCCGACGACGGCCCGGTCTCGTCCTCGGCGCCCGGGGGCGTCCAGCCGCTCGCCGTCACCACCCAGTCCCAGAGCTCCTCGCGGCGCGCCGGCGTGTCGGAGCGCGCGGTGCTGCGGAGCCGGTGGATCGGTCGCACGCGGCGGTCGAGCCAGAAGTGGCCCGAGCTCGCGAGGGGCTCGCCGTCGTCGGCGGCCAACCACACCATCGTGTCTGCCCCCTGCAGCGGGGCGCGCAGGAGCGGGCCGACGACCTTTCGGAACGTCGGCAGCGACGCTTCCACGCCCGGGGTGTCGGCCCAGCCGGGGTGCATGGCGTGGAACACGACCGAGCGGTCGGGGAAGCGGCGGGCCCACAGCTCGTTGAGGGTGACCTGGGCTCGCTTCGCGCGCGCGTACTGCTTCGCCCCGTTGTAGGAGGCGGCGTCCATCTGCAGCGATCCCACCGTCAGCTCGGCGGTGTACATACCGCCCGAGGCAACGGTGACCACCCGAGCCGGCGCGGAGGCGACCAGCCGCTCGAGGAGGAGGCCGGTGAGCAGGAACGGCCCGACGACTTGGCTCGCGACCGTCATCTCGGTGCCGTCGGGGGCCGCCCGGCGCGCGTTGGTCAACGCGCCCGCGTTGTGGATCAGCACGTCGAGGCGGTCGTAGGTGGCGAGGATCTCCGCCGCCGCGCGCCGCACCGTCGCCAGGTCGCCCATGTCGGCGATGACGGACGCGATCCGGTCGTTGCCCGTCGCGGCGCGGAGGTCGGCGGCCACCCGTGTCGTCTTCTCCGGGTTGCGGCCCAGCACCATCACCGTGGCGCCGTCGCGGGCGAGCTGTTCGGCGGCGGCCCGGCCGAGCCCCGACGTCGCGCCCGTGACGGCGATGATGCGTCCGTGGAGGTCGTAGTCGTCGAGGGCTCGCCAGTGGAACAGCTTGCGCCGGGCTGCGTAGCCGATCTTCGTGAAGCTCGTGATCACGGGCGCCTCGAGCGCCCGGTCGACGGCCGACGCCGCGTCGGTCACGGCGCCGCCCCCTCGAGGGCGGCACGGAGGCCGGCCGCGGCCCGATCGCCGATACGGCGGAATGCCAGGCGGAGCAGCGGGTCGCCGGCGCGCAGGAGTCCCTTGAGTGACAGCTCGGCGTCGTACGTGACCACGCAGCCGCCGCCGGGATCGTCGCTGACCGCGATCACGTCGCGGGACCGCAGCGTCGACGTCTCGGCGTGCACCTCCACCCGCCGGGGCGGGTCGAACCCGACGGTCTCGTAGCGCAGGGTGAGATCCCGGCCCATCGCCCGCACCGTCACGTCGTAGGCCGCGCCGGGCCCGGGCCCGGCACCGGCGACGCGTGAGGCCCGGGTGACGCCGGGGTCCCACTCGGCGAAGCGCTCGAGATCGGAGAGGTACTCGAACGCACGCGGCGCCGGCCACGGCGATCGGACCCGAGTGACGTACCGAGGCATGCCTTCCCCTTTCCCTCGATGGGCCGTGGCCAACCGCGGCCCGACACGCGGCGCGGTGTCACGAGTGCGTCTCGACCCATGCGTCCATCTCCAGCCACCGATCGTCGAGCCAGGCCGGGAAGTCGGCGCCGGCGGGTACCTCGGCGCGGGCGAAGCGCCGGAGGTGCACCCGAACGGGCGCGGGCAGCGGGAGGTGCGCCGGCGCGCCGGCGAGGCGGTCGAGCCCCTCGAGGCCGACGTGCGCCATGAAGACGACCGCCGCATCCGGCGCGCCCCGCAGCAGCGCCTCGGTTCCCCTCGGGCGCGGCGGCAGCAGGTGGCGCAGGCCGGCGAGACGCCGGCCGCGGGCGGGGTCCTGCTCGGCCAGCTTCGCCAGGGCGCGGCGCCGTCTCGGGGCGTTCGCGACCGCGCCCTCGGGGAAGATGACGCCGGCGTCGCGCGAGCCCATTCCCCGTGCGAGACGCTCGATGGCGTCGAGCTCGGGGGCCGCGTCGGCGGCGTTCCGGTCGACGAAGTGGTTCGGGAGCCGGTTGCCGACGATGTCGAGGCACGGGTCCGCCAGCAGCTCGCGCGTCAAGACGTAGCGAGGCCTCATGCCGCCGGCCTGGCCCAGGAGCCATGCAGGGAGAAGCGAGTCGGGGATGCTGGCGTGCCGCCCGCACATCACGACGGGTCCGGGGGCGAGCAGCTCGAGCCCGTCGACCTCGATGCGGAGGTCGCACAGCAGCCGGAGCCCGTCGACGAGACGCGACGCCCACCACCGCTGCAGCCCGTAGTGGGCGTCGGCCCGCGAGGACTGGCCCGCCGCCCAGAGGCTCGTCGACGCCACGACCCCCACCGTCTCGAGCCACGACCACACGAGCCCGAACGACAGCATCCGCGACAGCGGGAGCCGGCGGGGTGCACGAGCGAGGTCGTGCGCGAGTGCAGCAGGGATCCACGCCGGCGCGAACGCCGTCAAGCCGCCCGCGAGCATGGCGACGCCCGGAACCGTGACCAGCCGCCGGTGCGGCACCGGAATCACTCCGACCATCATCGCCGCCTCGGAGGCGGCGCCGCGCCGCCATTCGCCCGCGCGGCCGCGTAGCGGGAGAGCGCCTCACGCCGCTGCTCGGCATGGTCCACGATGGGCGCCGGGTAGCCCGCGAGCTCCTGCCGCAGGGTCCAGGGCTCGTGCACGGCCGGTCCGTCGATGCCGGCGAGCTCGGGGATCCAGCGGCGCACGTAGTCGCCGTTCGGGTCGAACCGCTTCCCTTGTCGGACGGGGTTGAAGATGCGGTGGTAGGGCGCGGCGTCGGTGCCCGTCCCGGCCACCCATTGCCAGCCGTGCGAGTTCGACGCCAGGTCGCCGTCGACGAGGCGCTGCATGAAGAGGCGCGCGCCCCACGTCCAGTCGAGATGGAGATCCTTCACCAGGAAGCTGGCGACGATCATGCGCACGCGGTTGTGCATCCAGGCCTCTCCGGCGAGCTGGCGCATTCCCGCGTCGACGATCGGGTACCCGGTGCGGCCGGCGGCCCAGGCGTCGAAGCGTCGATCGGCGTCGGCACCGCGGTCGACGCGGATCCGCCCGGTGGCTTCCTGCAGCGCGTGCCTGGTCGACCGTGGCTCGTGGTACACGACGTCGGCGTAGAACTCGCGCCACGCGAGCTGGCGGCGGACCTCCTCGGCGTTCCGGTCGTCTCGGAGCGAGTCGACGACCTGGCGCGGGTGGATGCAGCCGAACTTGAGGTAGGGCGAGAGCCGCGACGTGGCGTCGCAGTCGGGTCGGTCCCGGTCGCGGGTGTAGTGGATCCCGCCGGTGGCGAACGCCGCGAGGCGTTCCCGACCGGCGGCCTCGCCGGCTCGCGGAAGCATCGCGTCGACCGCGGGCTCGCGCGGCGGAGGATCGGAGGCGATGCGGCCCACGAGCAGGAGGTCGTCGGGCGGCGGGCCCGAGGCCACGTCGTGGGCGTGCTCCTGCCACGCGCGGAAGAAGGGTGTGAACACCCGGTACGGGGTGCCGTCGGCCTTCGTGACGGTGCCCGGCGGGACCAGGTAGGACGACTCGACGAGCTCGAACGCGACGCGGTCGCGCGCGAGGCGGGACGCCACCACGGCATCCCGGTCGCGCCCGTAGGGCCCGAAGTCGGCGGTGGCGAAGACGACCGAAGCATCCGATTCCGAGACCAACCGGGGGATCTGGTCGGCGGGATCGCCCGTCCGCAGCACGAGGTGGCCGCCGAGCGACTCGTCGAGGGCAGCGAGACATCGCAGCAGGAAGGACAGCCGAGGCGCGCCCGACGGGCCGGTGAGGTGGGGATCGATCACGAACACCGGAACGACGGCGCCGGTGCTCGAGGCCATCCGCAGGGGCGGGTTGTCCGCCAGGCGCAGATCGCGCCGGAACCACATCAGCGCCCGCATGCCACTCAGGTGCGCAAGACGTTGGCGAAGACGAGCCAGGCGAGCAGCGACTTGGCGCCGAGGCTGAGCAGGATGTACACGACCTCGCCGAACTGGTAGCTGCGCCACCGGCCGACCTGGCGGTACTGCAGCGCCATGTTGACCGCGAAGCTGAAGAACAGGACGGCCTGGACGACCACGATGGCGTACACGAATGCGGGCGGGGCGGCCCCCGCCACGAGATAGACGACCACGAGGGCCCAGGGGACGGCGCCGGCCAGGGAGCCGAACCAGAACGCGCTCCAGTCCGCCTCGCCCGGCCGTTGTTGGCGCTCCATGAGGAGCCCGAAGAGGATCATGGCCGTGTTCACGCCGAAGATGGCGATCAGGGCGGCGAGGTCGCGGATGCCGACGAGCATCGCGATCAGGACGATCATGATCGAGGCGCTGACCGAGTACTCGATCCAGCGCGCGTAGTTCGCGCGGTGTTCGAGGCTGCGCTCGTACCAGCGATGGACGCCGGGCGCCGATACGACGAGATGATCGACGGCCGCGAGCAACAAGAAGACGGCCACCATCGGCCCGATCGGGACCGACCACACCACCTCGGGCAGGGTCGCCTCGCGGACGACGACCGGGTCCGCCTCGAGGAACGACGCGGTGACCGGCAACGAGAGGCCGTTGCTCAACGCGAGCACGATCGCGGCTTCGACCGCCAGGACCACCCCGACCGCGACGTTGAAGATCCGCAACCTGTGCACGCGGCCCCCAGCCTACGAGTGCTCGGCGCGCGCAACCCGACCGCGTGCCAGCGCCGCGAAGACGCGCCGGTGCAACGGCTGGAGCAGCTTCCAGTACAGGAAGCCGGGAGCGCCCTTCGTGCGCAACGCTCCCGTCACGGCGAGCTCCGACCCTCGAATCTCGAAGCCGAGCCAGCCCTCGCCGACGAACCAGTCGCGCGCCCGCAGCACGAGCGTCGACGGCCCACGCCTGGTCACCGTCCACCAGTCGACCGGCGCGTCGGCCTCCACACGCGCGGGGCGCAGGAGGCGCCACCGCTCGCCGAGGAGGCGACCGAGTCCGGCGCGAGCACGCCATGCCCACCCGAGCCCGTACCACCCGTACGAGCCTCCGATGGCGTCGAGGTCGGCGTCGGCCCGCTCGACGGCACGGGGTGAGAGCGGCGTGACTGCCCGTTCCGTGTAGACACCGTCGGCGAGACCGCGTTCTCGCGTGAGGAGCGTGTCGTCGACGATGCGTTCCTGGTCGTCGAGCGCGGCTTCGATGGCGGCCCCGGCGCCGGCGGCTTCGATGCCGAACGCGCCTGCCGTCTCCCGTGCCCGATGAACGACCACCTCGACGGTCAGGCTCTCGATGAGGGCATGGCTGACGGACTGGTCGACCGGCGTGACGAGATCGACCCAGTAGGACGACAGGCGCGGCGTGAGGTACGGAACGTCGACGATGCGCCGCGCCCGCAGGCCGCGGACCCGTGCGTACGTGGCGATCATCTCGCGGTACGTGGTCACGTCGGCGCCACCGATCTCGTAGACGCCGGGGGCGACATCGAGCGATCGAGTGAGGTACGCGACGACGTCGGCGAGGGCGATCGGCTGGATGGCGGTGCGGACCCAGCGCGGGCACACCATCACCGGGAGGCGCTCGGTGAGGTAGCGGAGCATCTCGAACGAGATGCTGCCGGTGCCCAGGATCACCGCGGCGCGCAGCTCCACCACCGGTACGCCGGTGTCGCCGAGCGCAACACCAACCTCCTGCCTGCTCGCGAGGTGCTCGCTCTCGGGCTCGTCGCCCAGGCCGCCGAGGTAGACGATCCGCCCCACACCGGCGGCGGCCGCGGCCCGACCGAAGCCCCCGGCCAGCTCCAGGTCGCGCCGGCGGAAGTCCCCGGCACCGAGCGAGTGCACGAGGTAGTACGCGGCGTCGCACCCGCAGAGAGCGCGGGCGACCGCCGTCTCGTCGCCCACGTCGAGGGCGCGGGCGACCGTCGCCCCGGGAACGCCGTCCCCGCGGCGCGAGAGCGCGACGACATCGTGGCCGCGCTCGCCGAGCTCGGCCACGAGCGCGCGCCCCACGAACCCGGTCGCGCCGGCGACCGCAACCCGCATGCCCTCACGATGCCCCGAACAGGGAGTCGATTCACGGCCCGCCGTCGGTCCACTTCCTGCGGGGACAGTTCTCTGACTATCGTCAGAGAATCGACGAGAGCGCGATCGGCAAGGTGCGCAGCTTCAACCGGGTCGTCACCCAACGTGTGGGCGCGCTCGACGACCACTACCTCGCCCGCGACCGTCCGCTCGGCGAGGCCCGCCTCCTGTGGGAGATCGGCGACGACGGGCGCGAGGTGCGCGAACTGCGTGCCCGCCTCGACCTCGACTCCGGGTACCTCAGTCGCCTCCTGCGCGCCCTCGAGGCTGCCGGGCTCGTCACCGTCGAGCGCAGCGGCACCGATGGGCGGGTTCGCACTGCCCGCCTCACCACCGCCGGCTCGAGCGAGCGAGCGGAGCTGGACCGGCGCAGCGACGAGCTCGCGCTCCGCCTGCTCGAGCCCCTGAGCGCGGGGCAGCGCGCTCGGCTCGTCGGCGCGATGGGGGTCGTGGAGCGGCTGCTCACCGCCGGGCTCGTCGACGTCGACGTGGAACAGCCGACGAGCGCCGACGCGCAGTTCTGCATGCATTCGTACTTCGCGGAGCTCGACGACCGCTTCGACACCGGGTTCGATCCCGAGCTGAGCATCTCCGCCGACGCCGCCGAGCTCGCCGAACCCGCGGGTCTGCTGCTGGTCGCCCGCCTCCACGGTGAGCCGACCGGCTGTGGCGCCCTGAAGTTCCACCACGCCGAGCCCGTCGAGCTGAAGCGCATGTGGGTGGCACCGGCGGCGCGCGGTCTCGGTGTGGGACGGC
>DASUUL010000093.1:0-7549 GCA_036374115.1 Acidimicrobiia bacterium
GACGATCCCCGATCTCGGTGTGCGCCTCGTCGGCCCGGGAGGGTTGCCGGTGGTGGACGCCGAGGGACGGCGCGAGGTGCGCATCCTGCAGGTGGGCCGCGCCCGGCGCGCCGAGCCGCGCGATCCGCTGGCGTCGATCGAGGGCCGCTTCGCGCTTCTGCGGGCGGCCGAGTGGGCGGCGGGCGAGACGCTGCGGCTGTGTGTGGCCGATCTCGTGGAGGGAGCGATCGCCACCTGTGACGTCGACGTCGACGCCGTGCTCGAGCGCGAGGTGTACCCATGGCTCGCCGAGCGCATCGCCGTGATCCGCGAGCGGGCCGCCGATCCCGTCGCCCGCCCCGGGCTCGAGTGCGCCCACTGCCCGTTCGTCGCCGGGTGCGCCGCTCATGGCTGACCGGTTGCTCGGCGACATCGTGCCCCTGAGCGCGTCGTCGCTCGACACATGGCTGCGGTGCCGACGCGAGTACCTCGCCGCCCACCTCCTCGGCGTCCCCGAGACCGACGACGGCGCGTCCCCCGACCAGGGGCTCCTCGTCCACGACCTCCTGCGCCACGTGCACCAGCAGGGCTCGTGCCACGACCGTCATCACGTCGCCGATGTGCTGGCGGCGCACGGGCTCGACGATTCGAGCCCCGTCGCGGGCTTCGTCGAGCGCCACGCACGTCGCTGCCCGACCGACGCCACGCTCGGGGAGCACGAGGCCGAACGGGCGCGCTTCCACAGGCTGCCGCCGCCGATGTTCATGGCCACGGGCCGCATCGATGCGATCTGGCGTCATCGCGGCCTCCTCGACGCCCGCGACTACAAGACCAACCGTCCCTTCACCGAGCGGGTCGCCGACGACCCCCGCGCCCGGCTGCAGGCGTGGCTGCTCGCACCGGTCGCGCAGCGCGACGGCCTCCGGCTGCGGTTGCGTTACGAGTACCTGGCCGCCGAGGTCGACGACGATCCCGAACCGTTCGAGCCCGATGACGACGAGCTCGCCGCCATCGAGGAGGAGCTGCGCGCGATCGTGCGCGCGATACGCGTCGAAGACGAGTTCGCCGGCGTCGCGGATGCGAGCGTCTGCGGCCGCTGTCGCTACCGCTCGGTGTGCCGCGACAGCGTCGCGCCCGGCGTCCCGCGGTGGCCGGTCCCGGAGGGCAGCGAGGCGTGATCCCGCCCCGCACGCCCGTCATCGTGGGCGTCGGCCAGCGGTCGCAGCGGGTCGACGATCCCGCCGACGCGCTCGAGCCCGTCGACCTCCTCGCCGATGCCGCCCGCGCAGCCGCGGACGACGCCGGCGTGCCCGGACTCGCCGCCGCCGCCGACACGGTCGCGGTCGTCGACATGGTCTCCTGGAGATATCCCGACCCCGGTGCGCTGCTCGCCCGCCGGCTCGGGCGCGACGCCGCCGTCCGCACCGTCACCACCACCGTCGGCGGCAACTCACCCCAGCTCCTCGTGAACGAGCTCGCCCCCGAGATCACCCGGGGCGACGCCGACGTGGTGCTCATCGGTGGGGCCGAGTGCGTGTATACGCGGTGGCGAGCCCGGCGTGAGCCCAAGACGTGGCTCGACTGGACCGAGGCCGACGACCCGCCGTGCCCCCGGGTCATCGGGGATCCCCGGCCCGGTAGCAACGACTACGAGATGGCGCACATGGCGGTCGCGCCGACGCTGATCTACCCGCTGCTCGAGACCGCGGTGCGCGCCGCCGCCGGCCGGACGGTGGCCGACCACCAGGAGCGGATGAGCGAGCTCTGGGCCACGTTCGCGGCGGTGGCGGCGACGAACCCGTACGCGTGGTCGCGGGAGGCGTACTCGCCCGAGGCGATCCGCACTCCGAGCGCCGACAACCGGATCGTGACCTTCCCCTACACGAAGCGGATGTGCGCCAACATCGATGTAGACCAAGCCGCCGCGCTCCTGGTGTGCTCGTACGAGGCCGCGCGCGCCGCCGCGGTGCCTGACGACCGCATGGTGTTCCCGCTCGCGGGCGCGAGCGCCCACGACCACTACTTCTTCTCGGAACGGTGGGCGCTGTCCGAGTCGCCGGCGATCCGGATCGCGGGCACGGCCGCGCTCGCCGCCGCCGGCATCGGTGTCGACGACGTCGCCCGCTTCGATCTCTACTCGTGCTTCCCGGCCGCCGTGCAGATCGCAATGGGGGCGCTCGGCCTCGCCGGCCCCGCCGCCGGCGACGCCCGCCCCCTCACGGTCACCGGCGGGCTCGCGTTCGCCGGCGGCCCCGCCAACGACTACCCGACCCACGCGATCGCGGCGATGGTGGAGGCGTGCCGGCGGGATCCCGCGTCGGTCGGCCTCGTGCATGCGCTCGGCTGGTACGTCACCAAGCACTCCATCGGCCTCTACTCCACGACCCCGCCCGCCGACGGGTTCGTGCGGGTCGACCCGGCGGCGGCGCAGGCGCAGGTCGACGCGCTTGCCCGTCGCGACGCCGCCGGCGCCTACGAGGGTGAGGCGACGGTCGAGGCGACCGCGGTGGCGTTCGAACGCGACGGCGCACCTTCGACGGCGATCGTCTCGCTGCTGACCCCCGACGGGCGGCGAGCCCTGGCCAACTCGCGTGACGCCGCCGTCATGACCGCGATGACCGAGGAGGCGTGGGAGGGTCGCCCGGTGACGCTGCGCACCGACGGCTCGACCAACGAGCTCGCCGTCTGAATGAGCACCGCGCGCAACCCGCAGACTCGAGGCCCTCCGGGCCGGATTCCGGACTCGTCAGCCTCGACCCTGCGGTGTGGTCGTTCGCGCCGACGAGTCACTGCGACGCGTTCCCCCACTCGTCCCAGTAGGTGATCTCCTCGACCGGGCGGCGGCGGGCGGGCTTGAAGTTCTCGCTTGTGTAGTAGGCGACGGGCACCAGCCCCGCCTGGATGATCCCGCCGGGGATGCCCAGGAGTTCGGCGGCCTCGCGCGCGTGCCCGAGGTGCAACGTCGTGAGCACCGAGCCGAGGCCGCGGCTGCGGAGCGCGAGCTGGAAGCTCCACACCGCGGGGTAGATCGAGCCGTAGACGCCGGCGTTCGGCCGGCCGTCGCTGTGGTCGCGGATGCACGGGATCACGTGCACCGGTACGTCGTGGAGTCGCTCTGCGAGCCAGATCGCGCTCTTCGCGACCGGAGAGAGCGTCTCGTCCCGGCTCGCCCCGATGTAGGGGCCGAACCCCTCGCGGTACAGGTCGGCGAGCGCAGCGCGCTTGGCGGGATCGGTCACGACCAGCCATCGCCAACCCTGGCGGTTCGACCCCGTCGGCGCCTGGACGGCGAGGCGCAGGCACTCCTGGATCACGCCCCGCGGCACCGGCCGCGTCAGGTCGAGGCGCTTGCGGACGGCGCGGGTGGTCGCCAGCAGGTGGTCGACGGTCGCGCGGTCGAGGTCGATGCTCAGTCCTCGGGACGAAGATCGACCTCGAGGCGCAGGATCCCGTCTTCGAAGCTCCAGCCGGCGTCGCCGATGATGGCGAAGTCCTGGAAGTCGAGCTCGGCCTGTTCGAGGAACCGCTGGCGCTCCGGGCCCGCGACCGGCGGGAGCGGACGGTCCTTCACCGCGGCGGCGCGCTCGCGGAACCGCTCGAGCATGGCGTCGACGTCGAGCTGATCGGGCACGGCCGCAACCTACCCAACGCGGGCGACGAGCACCCGCGCCCGGCGGGCGAGGTCGAGGCGTACGAACGCATCGGCGAACCCGGCCGCGCGGGCGAGCCCGACGGCCGCGTCCGCCTGGTGGGTCGCGAGCTCGCATACGAACGCACCGCCCGCCTCGAGGCGGGCAGGCGCGCCCGCGATCAGGCGTTCGATCGCCTCCATCCCGGTCGGCCCGCTCACCAGCGCGTTCGCGGGCTCGTAGTCGGCGACCTCGCGCGGAAGCTCCTCGCCGGCGGCGACGTAGGGCGGGTTGGCGACGATCACGTGGAACTCGATGTCGCGCGGTAGGGCGTCGAACCAGTCGCCGGCGGCGAGACGGATGCGCGTCGCCGGGAGGCCGGCGCCGGCGAGGTTCGCCCTCGCAACCGCGAGCGCCTCGTCGCTCACGTCGGTTGCCCAGACCTCGGCGTCGGGGAGCTCGGCCGCGAGCGCGAGGGCGATCGCGCCCGAGCCGGTGCCCAGGTCCGCGGCGGCGTAGCTGGTGGCGGCGCCCGCCCACGGGTCGGGAGCGCCCCGTCGCGCCCCCAGGCGGGTGGCCTCCTCGATCGCGACCTCGGCCGTGATCTCGGTCTCGGGCCGGGGGATCAGCACCCGTCGATCGACGAGGAGGTCCAGGCCCCGGAACGACCACACGCCGAGCACGTACTGGAGCGGCTCTCCTGCCGCCCGTCGTTCCACCATCTCGCGCAGGTGCGCGTAGGCGCGCTCGGTGGCGGGCTCACCCTCGGCGACGATCAGCTCGGCGCTCTCGTAACCGGAGATGCGCTCGACCATCCAGCGCGCCTCGGTGGCGGGCTCGCGCACACCCGCGTCGCGCAACGCGGCCTCGGCCTGCGTACGGAGGTCGCGCCAGCGGGCGGTGTCAGCCGTCGCCGGCACTGAGCTGCTCGGCCCGCTCGGCGGCGGCGAGGGCGTCGACCAGCTCGTCGAGGTCGCCGGCGAGCACCTGGTCGAGGGCGTGGACGGTGAGGCCGATGCGGTGGTCGGTCACCCGGTTCTCCTTGAAGTTGTACGTGCGCACCTTCTCGGACCGGCCGCCGCCGCGCACCTGGTCGCGCCGGGTCGACGACAGCTCCTCGGCCTGCTGCTCGCGTTCGAGCTCCAGGAGGCGCGAGCGCAGGATGCGCAGCGCCTTCTCCTTGTTCTGGAGCTGGCTCTTCTCGTCCTGGCAGGTGACGACGAGCCCGGTCGGCTTGTGGGTCATCCGCACGGCCGAGTCGGTGGTGTTGACAGACTGCCCGCCGGGACCGCTGGAGCGGTATACGTCCACGTCGAGGTCGTTGGGATCGATGCGAATGTCGACCTCCTCGGCCTCGGGGAGCACGGCCACCGTGGCGGCGCTGGTGTGCACCCGCCCCTGGCTCTCGGTGACGGGTACCCGCTGCACCCGGTGCGGACCGCCCTCGTGCTTGAGGCGCGACCACGCATCGGGGCCCTTGACCACGAAGGAGATCTCCCGGAAGCCGCCCATGTCGGACGGCTGGCTCGCCAGCACCTCCACCTTCCAGCCCCGAGCCTCGGCGTAGCGCCGGTACATGTTCGAGAGGTCACCCGCCCAGAGGTTCGCCTCCTCGCCGCCCTCGGCGCCGCGGATCTCCACGATCACGTTCTTGCCCTCGTTGGGGTCCTCCGGCACGAGCAGCTCGCGCAGCTGGGTGTCGAGGCGGGCGAGGGCGGCCTCCTTCTCGTCGAGCTCGCCCTGGAGGTAGGTGCGCATCTCGACGTCGGCCTCGCCGCCGAGCAGCTCGCGGGCGTCGTTCACGTCCTGCTCGACCGCCCGGTACTCGCGGTATGCGTCGACGACGGGCTTCAGCTGGGCGTGGCGGCGCCCGGCGTCGCGCGCGGCTGCCTGATCCCCCGAGGCGTAGATCTCGGGGAGACGCGACTCGAGCTTCTCCAGCTCGGCCTCGAGGTCGGCGAGGCGCTCGAACATACGTCCAGGGTACCGGCCTCCTGTCGGAGGGCCGTTTTGGCGTCGCTGCGCCGCCTATTTTCCGGAGCAGCGACGCCAGAACGGCCCTGCGCTCAGCTCGTGCGGTAGGCCTCGAGAACGGAGTGGTCGCCGGCGGCGCTCTGGTCGGCGACCTCGTCGAGGAACTGGTGGAAGCTGTCGGTGCCGGCGCGGTCGGCCATCGCCCGCGGGATCGCGGGGAACTCGTAGTCGGGCGCGGGCAGGGGCGGGTGGTCGGCGGCGGGCTTGCGGGCCATGACGGCGTCGACGACCGGCGCGATGCGCCTGGCCTTGTCGCGCTGGGCCTGCTCGTCGCGCTCTCGGAACTCCGGCAGCACCTCGCGGCCGAACAGCTCGAGGCTCTCCATGATGTGCTCGTGGCGGTTCTTGCCCGCCTGGCTCACGAAGATCACCTGGTCGACACCGCACTCCTCGTAGCGGCGGAGGAAGTCGCGGATCTGGTCGGGCGTGCCGACCGCGCCCCGTAGCCCGCCGAGGCCGTCTTCCACGACCTTGGCGCCGAGGCGGTCGCGGTTGGCGGCGGCGGCCTGTACCGCGTCGGGGTCGTAGCCCTGGTCGGCGCGGCGACGCTGGTACTCGGCCCACACGTCGGTCTTGCCGGGATGGTGACGCCCGAACACGTAGTAGTGCACCAGCGAGTAGCCGAAGAAGTTGGCGCCCTCGAGGCCGCGCACCATCGCCTCGTCCTCGTCGGGATGGCACATGAAGGTGGAGACGCAGGCGACGTTGGCGTTGACGGCGTCGCCGATCGGCACGCCCTCGCGTTCCATCGTGTCGTAGTAGTCGCCGATCCAGTGGCGGGCCTCTTCGGGGTCGACGAACGCGAAGGTCAGCGCGCCGATGCCCTTCTGGGCTGCCAGGTGGATCGTGTCGCGCCGGCTGCACGCCACCCACACCGGCGGGTGTGGCTTCTGGCGCGGCTTGGGCACCACGTTGCGCGGCGGCATGGTGACGTACTTGCCTGCGTGGCCGGTGAAGGGCTCCTCGGTCATGCAGCGCAGCGCGACCCGCAGGCCCTCCTCCCACATCGGACGCTTCTCGGCGGGATCGATGAGGAACCCGCCCAGCTCGGCCTCCGACGACGACTCGCCGGTCCCGAAGTCGACCCGCCCGCCCGACACGAGGTCGAGCATGGCGAGGCGCTCGGCGACGCGCGCCGGGTGGTTGAACGCCGGCGGCGTCTGGACGATCCCGTGGCCGAGGCGCATGTTCTTCGTTCGCTGCGACACCGCCGCCAGGAACACCTCGGGCGCGCTCGAGTGGCTGTACTCCTCGAGGAAGTGGTGCTCGACCTCCCACACGTACTCGACACCCAGGGAGTCGGCGAGCTCGCATTGCTCGAGGGCCTGCTGGAGGAGGTCGTACTCCGACTCCTCGTCCCACTGGCGCGGGAGCTGGTGCTCGTAGAACAGGCCGAACTTCATGCCGCGCGCACGTCGACGTCGCCGAGGGCGTCGAACTCGGCGAGGAGGTCGGCGCCGCCCGGGCGCGAGTCGAGCGCGCGCTCGATCTCGCGGCGGGTGACCCGCAGCTGCTCGGCGCGCCGAGGCCCGAGCGAGTCGGCGAGCCCACGCTCCCACAGCCCGCCGATCACCTCGCTGCCGGGGAGGTGCCGGCCCGACTCGCCGACGAACGTGCGGTCGCGCATCGCGGTCAGCGCGGTCTTGAGGTACTCGACGTGGGGTGTCTCGTCCTGGCGGATGTACGACACCACCCGCGCTGCCTCGCCGTCGCCGGCCACGAGGTCGGTGTCGGAGAGCACCGCCTCGGCCCACGCGAAGGTGTGGAACGCCGAGATCTCGATGAGCAGGATGCTGATCATCCGGGCCACGAGGAGCTCGAGGTCGCCGTCGAGATCGTCGAAGCAGCGCTCGGGCTGGCGGGCGGGCGTGCGATCGGGCGAGAGCCCCATCCGCTCGAGCACGACC
>DASUUL010000094.1:0-23538 GCA_036374115.1 Acidimicrobiia bacterium
GCGCTTCCTGTTGCCCGAGACGAGCCAGGAGCAGCCGCGCTGTCGTGTCCCGCCCGTGGCCGAAGTCCTCGACTCCACCGGCGCCGCCTGACCCGGGCTCCGTCGCCCGCGTCGGCGCCGACCTCGGATCAGGACCGGGTGGCGGCTGCGTACTGCTCGAGGATTCCGCTCCAACCCTGAGGTGCGTCGAAGGTGGACCGCATGGCATCGGCCTGTTCACGGTAGCGATCGAGGTGACGGTGCTCGAGCTCGACGCGGGTTCGCTGCGGTGATTCGGCGACGAAGCGCACCTCGACCTCGGTGACGAGCTCGGCGTCGAATTGCCACGCGGCCGAGATCTGCCACGCGAGCACGAGCCGGTCGGGCGGATCCCACACGAGGACCCGACCCCAGTTGCACTCGGTCCCGTCGGCGCCTCGTTCGTACCACCGACCGCCTTCACCCGGTTCGATCACCGCGGTCTCGAACTCGGAGGTGCCGATGTGGTACTGGGCCGGCCACCACTTCCCGTGGCCGGCGGTGAAGACCTCGAACGCCCGCTCTCGGGGCGCGTCGACGGTGATGGTCTTGCGGATGGTCGCGGACGTGTCGATCGACGGCATGGTCAGTGCTCCTCTGGTTGTTCGACGGCCGCCCGGTAGGCGTCCAGTGCATCGGTCCAGAACCGGTCGAGCCAGGCGCGCAGCTCGCCGATGCCGGCGGGGTCCAGCTGGTACACGCGGCGGGTGCCCGCTCGCCGGTCGATCACGAGCTCCGCGTCCTTCAACACCTTGAGGTGCTGGGAGACGGCAGGACGACTCACCGGCAGGTCGCGCGCCAGCTCGCCCACCGCACGGGGACCTCCGGCGAGGACCTCGACGATCGCCCGCCGGGTCGGGTCGCCCAGGGCGCCGAGCGCCGTTTGGTAAGTCGTCACGAACGGTAAGTCTGAACGAACAGATGCTGGGCGTCAAGGGCCGGCAGTTCTCCGGCATTGACCGTGACGGTAAATACCGTAAGAATGTTGCCGATGACGCACCCCGAGCATGCCGTGGTCGAGAGCCGGGTCGAGCTGACGATCGACGGGTTGGCACGCCGAGCCGACGTGCCCGTGCGCACGATCCGTGAGTACCAGCCCTGGGCCTCCTGCCACCGCCGGTGCGGCGGGGCCGCTCGGGGATCTACGGCGCGAGTCACCTGATCCGGCTCGATCTCATCGGCCGGCTCCAGGAGCGGGGCTACTCCCTCGCCGGGATCCGCGACCTGCTGGCGGCGTGGCGCGACGGGAGTGACCTCACCGAGGTACTCGGCCTGTCGCCGGATCAGCTCGTCCATGCGGAGGAGCCGGGCGCCCCCGCGACCGCCGACCAACTTGCCCGAGCCGTCCCCGACCTCGTGCCGGCGCGCCTCGCGGACCTGGTCGACACGGGCGTGGTGGAGGCATGCGGACCCGACCACTACTGCGTGCCGAGCCCGTCGCTGCTCCAGCTCACCGCCGACGCCATCGACGCCGGCTACGACGCCGATCGCATCCTCCGCCTGCTCGAGACGCTCCACGACGCGGTCGAGACGATCGCCGACGCCGTCGCCGAGCTGTTGGCCGAGCGACCCGCCGCCGCCCACACCGACCAGCTCGTCGCGCTCGCCACCCGCGGCCGCGGCCTGCTCGCCCACGGCACGGGCCGGCTCACCATCCACGCGCTCGGAAAGCGAATCGGGATCACGGACGAGGAGGACGTCGCCGGCGCTCTCCACGATCTTCTGGAGGTCGACGACCGATGAACGACATCACGGGCATCCACGCCAACGACGAGGTGTGCGTCATCGACCCGGGCGGCGACGATCGCGCCAGCGTCCCCGTCACCGATGCCGACCATTCGCCCGGCGCCGACCCCGACGCCCTCGACCGCGTGATGGCGCCGGTGGCGGATGCGATCTTCGCCGCCGTCGATCTGCGCCCGGGTGAGAAGGTGCTCGACATCGGGTGTGGCTGCGGAGCCACGACCTTGCGCGCCGCCGCCGCCGTCGGTGCTCGGGGATCGGTGCACGGCATCGACGTGACCGAGGCGGTGCTCGACGTCGCCCGGCGGCGGGTCGCGGCATCGGGGCTCGCGAACGTCTCGCTCGTGGAGGCCGACGCCCAGGCGCACCCACTCCCGGGCCCGTTCGACGTGGCGATCAGCCGCTTCGGGACGATGTTCTTCTCCGACCCCGTCGAGGCGTTCGCGAACATCGGAGGCGCACTGCGACCGGGAGGGCGTTGCTGTCTTGCCACGTGGCGTCCGCTCGAAGCCAACGAGTGGCTCGCCGTCCCCGGTGCCGCGCTCCTGCGGTGGATCACCCTTCCCGACCTCAGTGGCGGCGGCCCGGGCATGTTCGCCCAGTCGGATCCCGATGCGGTCGCGGCGACGTTGACCGAGGCGGGCTACACCGGCATCGGGCTCGAGCCGGTCGACGTGCGGCTCCCGCTCGGTGCCGATCCTGCCGACGCCGCCGAGCGTCTCGCCGACACCGGTGTGGGGCGGGCCGTGCTCGGCGCCGTGCCCGAAGCACAACGACCGGCGGCCATGGAAGCCGTCGCGAGCGCGTTGCGCGACCATGCCGACGCCGATGGTGTCGGCCTCGGGGCGGCGGTGTGGATCATCTCTGCGACGGGTCCCGGTTGACGATGGAGGTGGGCACTCAGCGCGAGGGTCGGGGATGCGTCTCGTACATCCGGAGAGCGACGACCGCTCCGGAGGCGGCGGTGACCGCCGCGACGACCCAGATCGCGGCAGCCAGGCCCAGCGCGTCGGCGGTGACGCCGGCGAGGATCGCGCCCACGGCGAAGCCGCTGTCGCGCCAGAGCCGGTAGACCCCGACGGCCGACGCTCGCCACGTCGGGTGCGCGACGTCGCCGATCGCGGCGAGCAGCGTCGGATAGACCATGGCGGTGCCCGCGCCCAGCAACGCCGCGCCCACGGCCCAGGGCGCAGTACCGGTCGTCGCAGCGATCATCGCGATGGCGGCCGCTTGGAGCCACATGCCGCCGGCGATGAGCCCCTTGCGCCCGATGCGATCCGACAACGCACCGGTGAACAACTGGCCGACGCCCCAGACCGCGGGATAGATGGCCGCGAGCACCCCGATGCGCGCCACCGAGAGGCCGGCCTCGGCGAAGAAGATCGGGAACAAACCCCAGGCGAGGCCGTCGTTCAAGTTGTTGACGAGGCCTGCCTGGCTGCACGACGACAGGGCGGGCTCCTTCAGGCTGGTCAGCGCGAAGACCTGTCGCGTGGTGAGGCCGCCGTGGAGATGCTCGCGGTGTGCCCGGTGCTCGCCGGCCTCGAGCCGAGCGTGGCCGTGCGTCTCGCGCACGAACAGGGTCGACAGCCCGAGCCCGAGCGCGGCGTAGGCGAGACCGAGCAGGAACGGTTCCGGGCGCAAGCCGGCACGCTCGGCGATGAGCCCCGTGACCAGTGCGGTGATGGCGACGGCGCCGTAGCCGGCGGCCTCGTTGAAGCCCATGGCGAGGCCGCGCCGCTGCGGACCGACGAGGTCGATCTTCATGATGACGGTGGTCGACCACGTGAGTCCCTGGTTGACGCCGAGGAGGAGGTTGGCGGCGATCACCCAGCTCCACGATGGCGCCCAGATCAAGATCAGCGGTACCGGCAGCCCGACGATCCAGCCTGCGACGAGCACGGGTTTGCGCCCGACGCGATCCGAGAGGGTGCCGGCGAAGAAGTTCGTGATCGCCTTGACCACCCCGAACACCAAGACGAAGGTGAGCGTGGCGGTGAACGCCGTGAGGCCGAACGTCTCGGTTGCCAACAGCGGCAGGACCGTGCGTTCCTGGCCGATCATCCCACCGACGAGCGCGTTGACGGCGACGAGCAGCCCGAACTGGCCGAGGTTGTCGCGCAGACCCAGCCGGAGTGTTCCCGGGGCCCCGGGAAGGGGCGGGGGAAGGGCCGAGTCGCCTGACTCGGTGGCAGCCGGCTCGCTCACGGCCCCGTGACGAGGGCGACGCCGTGCTGCAGCGCCCAGGCGTCGGGGCCGCCCAGGAGCACGGCGACATCTCGGGCGCCGCGACGTCGCAGCACGCTCGCGGCGGTGGCGGCGCGCTCACCGTGCCCGCACATCACGGTGACCGGCTCGTCCGGAAACCTCTCGTCGCCGATCGCCCCGAGCTCGACGTTGCGGGCCCCGGGAACATGGCCGCCGCGGTACTCGGCCACCTGGCGGACGTCGAGCACCGCCCCGTCCACGTCGGCGGCGTCGACGATCTCGATCGTGTCGACCGGCAGATCGTCCGCTCGCCACGCATCCATTCCGCCTTCGACCTCGCCCGCGAGGTGCTCGAACCCCACGGTCAGGCACTGACGCACGAGGTCGGCCCGGTCCTGGTCCTCGTCGAGGACGAAGATCACCTCGTCGTCGGGCGAGAGCAGCCATCCGAACCAGGTCGCGAAGTTCGGTCGGAGCGCGATCGAGACCGCGCCGCGGACGTGCCCGGCCGCGAACGCGGTGACCGGCCGCGTGTCCACGACCCGCGCGCCGGCCTCGACCCGGTGCCGGGCGTCGGCGGGGGACAGGCGGGGCAGGGACGGCAGCGCGGCGAAGACACGCGGGCCGCGGCGGTTCAGCTCGGGGAGCCGGCTGAAGTAGGTCGGGACGGTACCCGACTGCGCGATCAGGCGCTCCACGAACTCGTCCTCGGTGCGGACCCGGAGCATCGGATTCGTCGCCCGCTCGCGCCCGATCGTGGTCGACCTCGAGCTCGCGACGGGCGCCGAGCAGAACGACCCGGCGCCGTGCGTCGGGTAGACGACGAGCTCGTCGGGCAGAACCAGGATCCGGTCTCGCAGCGACCGGTACAGCGCTCGGGCGAGCTCCTGGCGCCGGTCGTCGCCGAGGAGATCCGTCCGACCGACGGTGCCCGCCATCAGCGACCCGCCGCTGAACAACGCGACCGGCGCGCCGCGCTCCTCCAGGAGATAGGCGAGATGGTCGGGGGTGTGCCCGGGGGTCGGGATTGCCCGAAGACGCATCGCCGGCGCGAGCTCGACGACCTCGTCGTCGGCGACGCCGCGGTGGGGCATCTCGAGCGAGGCGGCGGCCGGGGCGAGGAACTCGGCGCCGCCGGCCCCGAGCGCAGGCCCTCCCGAGACGTAGTCGGCGTGCGTGTGGGTGTCGGCCGTATAGGCGAGTCGCAGACCGCGGCCGCCGGCGGCGGCCACCTCCCGGGTGGGGAAGCGGGCCGGATCCACCACGAGGGCCGAGCCGTCGCCGAGATCCACCAAGTGAGAGGTGTGGCCGAAGCCCTCGTCCGTGAAGGCGAGCACTTGCGTCATGCGCTATCCTCAAATAGTCAATTGGACAGTAGCAGACGGGTAGCAGACGGGTAGCAGACGAGTTGGTGACGTGACGGCGGCGATCGAGACCAAGGGAGCCCTGCTGGACGAGTTCGCCCGGATCGCCAAGGCGCTCGCAGCGCCGCGCCGCCTGGAGCTCCTCGACCTGCTCGCGCAGGGCGAACGCAGTGTCGACGAGCTGGCGAAGGTCACCGCAATGAGTTCCGCCAACACGTCGGCGCACCTCCAGGTGCTGCGCAACGCACAGCTCGTCGAGACGCGGCGTGCCGGCACCCGTGTGCATTACCGCCTCGCCGGTGACGACATCGCGGAGCTGCTCGACGGTCTGCGCCGCGTCGCCGCCAACCACGTTGCCGTGGTGGACGGACTCGCCCGCGACTACTTCGAAGCCCGCGACGAGCTCGAGCCGATCACGTCACGCGAGCTGCGCGCACGGGTCCGGGCAGGCGACATCGTCGTCGTCGACGTCCGCCCTCCCGAGGAGTATGCCGCCGGCCACATTCCCGGCGCGATCTCGATACCGCTCGACGACCTCGAGGAACGCCTCGACGAGCTCGACCCCGACACTGAGGTCGTCGCGTACTGCCGCAATCGTTACTGCGTGCTCGCGCCCGCGGCGCTCGAACGGCTCCATCGGCACGGGCTCTCGGCACGGAGACTCGACGAAGGCCTCCCCGAATGGCGGGCAGCCGGCCTACCCGTCACCGCGAGCGCGGTGGCGCCATGACCTCATGACCGCGCGCATCGGCCTCGTCCTCGACTGTCGTGATCCCGAGGCGCTGGCCCCGTTCTGGTCCGAGGCGCTCGGCTACCGGACCGTGGGCGGGGCGGGTAGCTACGTCCTGCTCCTGCCGGCCGACGATCGGCCCGGGCCCCAGCTCCTGCTCCAGCGCGTCCCCGAGCCGAAGACGGCCAAGAACCGCATGCATTTCGACATCCACACGCCCGACATCGAAGCCGAGACGGCCCGGCTCGTTGCCCTGGGAGCGTCACGCGTCCGCGACGATCCGCTCTCCGAGCACGGAACCGCGTGGATCCTCATGCAAGACCCAGAGGGGAACGAGTTCTGTGTGTGCGACAGCGGCGGCGGCGGCGACTCGTGACCGCTGCGAGGGTGAGGTCGCGCGAGGTGAGTGACCCGTCGGACACGGCTCGTGTCGCGCGACTCTGGGGCCGGGTCGCAGACGTCTACGACACTTCCGTTCCCTTCTTCAGCGTCCTGGGCCGACGTCTCGTCGAGGCGCTCGAGCCCGCGCCCGGGGAACATGTCCTCGACATTGCGACGGGGCGAGGCGCCTGCTTGTTCCCGGCGGCTCGAGCCGTGGGCGACGCCGGCTGCGCAGTCGGGATCGATCTCTCGTCCGAGATGGTGGCTGCGACCGCGATCGACATCTCGCGGCGAGGCGTGCCCAACGCGACCGTGCTCACTGCGGACGCACAGCACCTCGCCTTCGCCGCTGGTTGCTTCGACGTCGTGACCTGCTCACAGGTCATGAATCAATTTTCCGACCCGGGCGCGGCGGCAAGCGAGCTCCGGCGCGTGATGCGTCCGGGTGCCCGCATCGGAGTGCTGCGCGACCTCGGTGTCGAGTCGCAGTGGGACTTCGTGGCCGAGGTGGCGGCGGCGTTCGTGGACCGGCTCTCCGCACCACCTCCGCCCAAGCGCGCCGTCGATGTCGTCGGCGTATTGGGCGACGCCGGATTCGCCGACATCGATCGAACCGAGGAAACCATCGAGCTGGTCTTTCCCGACGAACAGGCTTGGTGGGATTGGCATTGGACCACCGGTCGCGGGCGGACGAACGTCGACCCGCTCCCCGAGGATGCGCGGCGCGAGTACCGGAGTGCCGTCTTCGCCCGAATGCAGCCGCTGCGCACGACCGCGGGCTTCCCGATGGAACTCCCGATCGAGCGAGTTGTCGCTCGCCGCTGATGTGCGACCATTCGAGAGTGGTCGTCCGACGACGTCCGAAAGGCAGGATGCGATGACAGACGCCACGATCGTCGACACCGGTGTTCTTCGCGCCCAGGTCCAGGAGAAGTACCGGGACGTCGCGGTGGACCCGCACGGCGAGTTCCACTTCCACCTCGGGCGGGACCCGGCAACCCGCTACGGCTACGACCGTGAGCTGCTCGACTCGCTCCCCGACCGGGCGGTCGAGTCCTTCGCCGGCGTGGCCAATCCCTTCTCGCTGCGCCCGTTGCAGGCGGGGGAGCGCGTCGTCGACGTCGGGTCCGGCGCCGGCTTCGACAGCTTCATGGCCGCGCTGGCCGTCGGTTCCGACGGCCGCGTGATCGGTGTCGACATGACGCCCGAGATGCTGGCCAAGGCGACGGCGCTGGCGGCGGAGCTCGGGCTCGACCAGGTCGAGTTCCGTGAGGGTCTGGCCGAGCAGCTGCCCGTCGAGGACGGCTGGGCCGACGTCGTGATCTCCAACGGTGTCATCAACCTGGTTGCCGACAAGCAGCAGGCCTTCGGCGAGATCTTCCGGGTACTGCGCCCGGGCGGTGTGCTGCAGTTCGCCGACATCGCGAACGGGCGGCCGGTGCCCGAGGAGGCGGTGCGCGACATCGACCTCTGGACCGCCTGAATTGCCGGCGGGCTGCCCCGTGCGGGCTGGCAGAAGATGCTCGAGGACACCGGTTTCGTCGACGTGAAGATCGGGCCTGCGGTCGACACCTTCGGCGGAGCGTCCGGGGAAAAGAATGCCCGGCGCTTCGAGGTGTACGGCTTCGCGTTCCTGGCACGCAAGCCCGGCTGAGTGAACGTCGCTCAGGTGCCGGTGGCTCGTATGGCGCTCCAGGCGCTGTAGCCGCCGAGGACGTCCGACACGTCGTCGAAGCCCGCGTGGCGCAGCAGGCTCGCCGCGATCGACGAGCGGTAGCCGCCCGCGCAGAAGACGACGGTGGGCCGGGCGGGATCGAGCGCATCGATCTCGTCGCGCAGTCTCGGAAGCGGGATGTTGGACGCCCCGGGCACGGACCCGTCGTCGGTCTCACGGGCATTGCGCACGTCGACGACCTGGAGCTCGGCAACGGTGCGACGCCGCTCGTCGAACGCCCCGGCCGTGAGCCGGGAGCTGAGCTGCACGAGCTCCGGATGCTCCTGGAAGGCTTCGTACAGGCGGTCGACGTAGCCGGCGACGCGGTCGTAGCCGATGCGACCGAGCCGCACCTTGGCCTCGAGCTCGGTTCCCGGCTCTGCGAGCAGCACGACCTCCTCTTCCGGCCGCACGACGCTGCCGACGTACTCCGCGTAGCGACCCTCGAGCCCGACGTTCACCGAACCGACGAGGTGGCCGGTCGCGAACGAGGACGAATCGCGCGTGTCGAGCAGCACCGCGCCCTCGCGCCGGCGCGCCAAGGCCTCGTCGATCGTCAGCGGCGTGGGCCGTTCGTGCTCGTGGAGGAGCTCGTGGGCCTCGCGGTTCCGGGTGGCGTCGTAGACGAAGTATGCGGGCGCCAATGGCTGACCTTCGGTGACGACGTCGACGAACTCCTGGCGCGACATCGGTTGCACCGCGTAGTTCGCGGCGCGCTGGATGCCGATGGTGGACGAGAGATCGGTCGACAGGTTCTTGCCGCACGCCGATCCGGCACCGTGCCCAGGGAAGACGCGGGTCGCGTCCGGGAGCGTCATGAGCTTGTGGTTGATGGAGTCGTAGAGCATGTTCGCGAGCTCGTCGGAAGTGACGCCGATGGACGAGAGCAGGTCGGGGCGCCCCACGTCACCGATGAACAACGTGTCGCCGGTGAGCACGCCGTACGGCACGTCGTCGTCGGCATGCTCGAACACGACGACGCTGATCGACTCGGGCGTGTGCCCGGGGGTCTCCAGGATCGTGAGCGTGACATCGCCGAGCGAGATTCGCTCGCCGTCGCGGAGGGCGCGGGCCGCGAACTCGGGCGTCGCGCGAGCACCGAAGCCGATCTCGGCGCCCGTCGCCTTCGCGAGCTCGAGATGACCCGACAGGAAGTCGGCATGAAAGTGCGTCTCGATCACCAGCTCGATGGTGACGCCATGCTCCCGGGCCGACTCGAGGTACTGGTCGATGTCGCGGCGCGGATCCACGACGACCCCTCGGCCCGTGGTCTCGTCGGCGACGAGATAGGAGGCCTGCGAGAGGCACTCGAGGTAGTACTGCTCGAAGATCATGCGCGCTCCATCACATCATCTCCGATCGCCGCGTGCTCGGCGCCACGGAGGGAGGCGATGCTCTCGGCCAGGCGTACCGCCTCCTCCTGCGCGGTCTGGTCGATCGGCGCGTCGCGCGGGTCGTCGGGCCAGGTCTCGACGATGCCGGTCGCCCACTCTGCCCAGCGTGCGACCATCACGTAGAACTCGGTCAGGAAGCGCCCGCCCAGCTGGTTCAGCGCAGCCCGCTGCGGGAACTCCCCTTCGCCCCGCTCGTAGGCCCGGGCGACCGCCAGGTTCTCCTCGTTCTGCTCGTGGACCCACTCGAGCGTCGCGGCGAGGTTGGCGAGGATGTCGTCCTTGGTGCCGCTGTCGGCGAGGTGGATCTTCAGCAGCTGCTCGAACTCGAGCGCCGGCCCTTCTCCGGGCTGCCGCAACCAGGCTGCCAGCGCCCGTCGCCCCCGCGCGGTGATCGTGTAGCGCGTCCGGCGTCGCTTCCCGACCGGGTCGTCGGCGGCGCGGGCGAAGCCGTGGGCGACGAGCTTCTTGGGCTCCTCGTAGAGCTTGCTCTGGGCGCGCGGCCAGATACGCCGGAGGCTGCGGTCCACCTGCTGGACGAGCTCGTGCGTGGTCCACGGCCTGACCGCCAGCAGGCCGAGGATCGCGTACGACGTCGTGGTCATCGCGGGTGCGCTTGACATCGCCCTCCCTTTGAGAGTTAATGGTACTCCCAAAGAGAGAATAGCGGAGGGGACTTGCCATGCCGGTCACCCGGGCGGTGCGCGTCCATCCGTCGAACGCCGAGGCGCTGCGGGCGTGGGACGGCGACGACGGTGCGTACTGGGTCGCGCACGAAGCGACGTTCGACGCCAGCCTCGAGGGCTATCGCCGGCCCTTCTTCGGCGCCGCCGCCATCGAGGCGGGTGAACATGTGCTCGACATCGGATGCGGCAACGGCCAGACGACCCGCGACGCCGCCCGTCTCGCCGCCGGCGGGACGGCGCTCGGCGTCGACCTCTCCTCGGGCATGGTCGAGCTGGCGCGTCGCCGTGCGGCCGAGCAGGGCGTCGACAACGCCGAGTTCCTCCAGGCCGATGCGCAGATCCATCCCTTCGACCCCGGGGTGCGCGACGTCGCGATCAGCAGAACGGGCACGATGTTCTTCGGCGACCCGGTCGCGGCGTTCGCCAACATCGCCCGCGCGCTCCGTCCGGATGGCCGTCTCGCATTGCTGGTGTGGCAGTCGCTCCCGCAGAACCATTGGGTCCGCGACTTCTCTGCTGCGCTCGCCGCCGGACGCGAACTGCCGTCGCCGCCTCCCGACGCACCCGGACCGTTCTCGTTCGCCGATCCCGATCGCGGGCGGTCCGTGCTGTCAGCGGCCGGGTTCGTCGACATCACGTTCGACGGTGCCGAAGAGCTGATGTACTTCGGGGCGACCGCCGACGACGCCTACCGGTTCGTGCGCGGCCTCGGCTTCACCGAGTTCATGCTCCGGGACCTGAGCGATGCCGAGCGCGCGCGGGCGCTCGACGCGCTCCGTGCCACCATCGACGACCACCAGACCGAGACGGGCGTGCGCTATCCGTCGGCGACGTGGATCGTCGGCGCCCGGCGACGCTGAGCATCCCTGGGAGCCGTCTTCCCGTCCCGCGGCGGGGGTCGCGGTGATTATCCGATCGATCCGGTTCGCCGGCGTGCGGGGGCGAGGCTGCTCGCTCGTCGCGACAGGCAACCGGATGCGGGGCAGCGCCCGGTCGGCTTAGGGTGGGAGCAGCGCGGCGAACCGGCGGGCGTTCGTTCCGTGCTTCGGGGGGGGAGAGATGACCGACGTACTCGAGCGCATCGAGCAGGCGCCGTCCGGGTTGGCGCGCAGCATCCAAACCGGGAAGCCGGCTGGGGGCCGTCCCGATCCCCACCGAGCGGTGTGGGCGTTGTTGGCGACGCTGTCAGCGGCGGCCGGCGTCATCCATCTCGTGATGGTGCCGTCGCACTGGGGTGAGTCCGTCGCCGAGGGCATCGGCTTCGCGCTCGCGGGATGGTTCCAGCTCGCGTTGGCGTGGCTCGTGTTCACTCGTCGCTCGCACACCGTCCTGCGCATCGCGGCCGTCGCGAACTTCGCGTTCGTCGGCGCGTGGGCGTACAGCCGCGCCTTCGGCCTCCCGTTCGGCGCCCATGCCGGCCACGCCGAGACGGTGGGCTTCGTCGACGCCACCACGGTGGCCTTCGAGGCCGTCTTCGTCGCCGGCGCCCTGCTGCTGTTGCTGCGCCCCGGGTTCGGGCGGAGCTGGTCGCGGGCGACGCTCGGATTCTCCGCGGTCGTCGCCATCGCGGTGGTGGTGCTCGCCACCGCGGCCATCGCCTCGCCCGGAGCTCGCGACCACGCGGCCGGGAGTCACGGCGACCACGGCGCCGCGGGCCACCACGACGCCGCTGACGACGCCGGTCACGGGCATGCCGACGCGGCGTCGGTCGACGATCGAGGTCTCAGCCTCCTGAGCAACGGGCATCACCACGAGATCGGGCTCGAGCAGCCCCTCGATCCGTCGACGCGCGCCGAACTGACCCGGCAGATCGCGGTGACCCAGCAAGTGGGGGAGATGTACCCGACGATCGCGGCTGCCGAGGCCGCCGGCTACCGGCGGGCGGGACCGTATTCGCCGGGGCTCGGCCTGCACCTCGTACGGCCGAGCGGCCCCGGCCTCAACGGCGACGGAGTGATGGACGACGAGGACCTGCTCTCACCGATGTCGATCATCTACGCGGGAACGCATCCGGAGGCGCCGATCGCCGGATTCATGTACTACTCGACGAGCGTGGACGAGCCCGAGGGCTTCGCCGGCCCGAACGACATCTGGCACTACCACACCAACACCTGCGTGCGCTTCAACGCCGACGGCACCATCGACGCGCCCTTCGGCGCGGACACCGGGGACGTACCCGTCAGCCTGTGCGAGCAGGCGGGGGGCACGATGCTGGAGCAGACGCAGTGGATGGTGCACGTGTGGTCGTTGCCGGGCTGGGAGTCGCAGCAGGGGCTCTTCGGCGAGGTGAACCCGGCGCTGGCGTGCTCCGACGGCACGTACTACCGGCTGCCGATCAAGGAGTGGGTCGACCACCCGATCAACGTCTGCCGATCGGAGGCGTGAGCCGCCGGCAGCGCCGGTATACCCCGGAGTGCTCCCGAGCGTTACACCGTCGTGCCGACGGGGCCGGTGCGAGCGGTGGCTTCCTGGCGCCAGAGGATCACGCTCACGACCAACACCCACAGCGCGCTGACCAGGAACGCAATGAAGCCCGCGGGCGTGAACAGCGCGATGCAGATCAGGAAGCCGATCCACGCCAGCCAGACCGGGATCACGCGGGTCCCGAGCGCAGCCAGGCTCGTGGCCAGGACGAGCGCGGCCATCCCGATCACCATCGGGAAGAAGTAGTCGGCCCAGATGGCGTTGAGCGTCTGGATCACCACCGGCCGCACCTCCCCGGCGAGATCGGCGGCGGTGAAGCGGAGGGCGGCGTCGACACCGATCCCGGCGGCAGCGACGATCCCCCCGCCCATCGCAGCCACGGAGAGCACGCCGGCGTCGCCTTCCCGACGTCGGATCGCCCGGCGCAGGCTCGCGGCGAAGAAGATCAGCGAGACCGCCGCCAGCCCTTCGAGCACCGAGCCGAGGATCACGGCCCCTTCGTTGTCGGCCCAGTAGTCGACGACCTCGCGGACCGGATCGTCGGCGTCGGGTGGTTCCCCCCCGAGGAACACGCCCACCACCGCCAGAACGACGAACAGCACGCCGGTGAGCGGAACGAGATCGGCGCCTCGCGTCTTGCGCTCGGCCATCGGAACCCCCCTCTGATCTGACGGCGACGCCGCCGACGCCGGCTTCCGTCGGGCCGAGGGGGACGCTAGCGGGTCGAGCGCCAGGCGTCGCTCGGGATGCGACTCAGGCGGTCAGGCGGCGATCTCCTCCGGACCACGAGGTGCTGCGGGGCACCCTCGACTCGATCCCGGGAGCGGCGACGGTTCCACCGAGCCACTGCGTTTCGCGCCGTGCTCTACCTCGACGAGGAAACCGGGCGCGCCGGCTCGTGCTCCCGCGCCGCCCACCAGCTTCCGAGACGGGCAGCCGCCGCTAGATGGAGGTGGCGCATGCGGGGATCACGACCGGCGGCATCGATGCACGCAAGCGTGTACTTCGCGAGGTGCGCGTCCTCGTGGGCGGCGGCGTAGGACGCGAGGTCGGCCACCAGCCCGGGTGAAGGATCGTGCCACGCTCGGGCGGCTCCTGGAGCATCGACCATGCCGCCACTCGCGCGAGGTCGCGCTCGGCCGCGCCCGGGTCGCCGACGACGCCCGAGAGGAGGCGGCGAGCGATGCCGGAATCCTCCGCCTGGCTCATGATCGGATGGATGAAGTCGCTCCCCGGCAGCCCCAGGCGGGGCACGTCGAGGAGCGCATCGGCGAGGGCGCGCGACACCGCAGGCTCGTCCGGGTCCTCGAACCAGTGCAGGTACCACGTCGGGTGCCGGGCGACCTCGCGTAGCGCCTGGCGGGCGATGCCGAGCGGGAGATCGCTCGGCGGCGCCGCCCGCACGAGCAGGTGCAACAGGATGCCCCCGTGGGCGGCCGCGCCCAGCGAGGCCAGGATCGGCGGCGCGAGCAGCCGCCGCAGCTCCGCGCCGGTGGCGACAGCCGCGAGCGCCACCGCCTGGCGATCGACCTCGTGGAGGTCACCGGCTCCGAGCGCGGCGACCAGCCGGCTCGGATCGGGCGCGACCGGCGCGGGTTCGTCGACGGGATCGCCGGCGTCGTCGTAGGTCGACGCCAGCCACCGCAGCCGCTCGTGGACGGCATCGCGCGCGGAGGCATGCACGTAGGGGAGGAGAGCGACGCGAGCCAGCAGCTCGAGCGGCGCGTGCAGCACGAAGCTGTCGGCCGGCTCGGTCTTCGGTCGGGCGAGGTGCGCGGCGACGTCGCGCACGAGCCGTTGATCCGACGGTGAAACGTTCATGCCAAGTGACTCTGCACCCTCAAGGGCACTTCAGGTCAAGCGCCGATCGGGCCCTGGGGACCACGCGCCGCCTTGGGGCCTCAGGTGCGGGGCCATCGACTCGGGCTGGCGGCGATCACGCCGTCGACGCCGGCGTCGATCAGTTGCCGATAGTGCTCGGTCGTCTCCCGACCGGGGTGGTCGAGCCAGACCCACAGGGCGGAGCCCTCGGCATGCGCCCGGCCCAGCACGAGCGGGATCACCTCGATGCCCTGGTGGAACTGCGGGACTTGGATCACGGCATAGTCACCGAGCGGATCGCCCGAGCGCACCCATGCCGCCAGGGTGTCGAGTCCGGGACTGAGGGCCACCCGAGGCAGGCGCTCGCGCATCAGCGCAACGCTGGCGGCGTCGAACGAGGCGACGACGGTCGAATCGACCCGGTCGAGCCCCTCGAGCTCGGCGGCCAGCAGCTCCACCGCGGCTGTGGCGTCCGGGCCCGTGCCCTTGATCTCCACGTCGAGCGGCAAGCGCGGGAACGCCAGGGCCACCTCCCGGAACGTCGGGATCCGGAAGTCATCGGGCTAGAAGCCCGTGGGAGCCTCGACTTCGCCGGTACGAACACCACGGAGCTCGGGCGCGGGAACGGGACCATGCGGGTGACCCGACGCACCGCCCGCGACGAACCGGTAAGCGGCGTCGAGGGCCTGAACCTCGGCCAGCGTCATGTCGGCGACGGCGCCGGTGCCGTCGGTGAGACGATCGACGGTCTGGTCGTGGTGCACCACCAGGGCCCGGTCGGAAGTGACCATCACGTCGAGCTCGAGCACGTCACTCCCGGCTTCGACGGCACGACGGTAGGCGTACATCGTCTCCTGCGGGGCGTCGACGCTTCCTCCCGCGTGTGCGATCAACAGGACGTCGTCGCGGGCCAGCAGCGCGTCGATCGGCGCCGCCGTGACCTCGACACGACCCATGGCCCGATCGCCCCGACGCCTCAGTCGAAGCGCACCGGGAGGCGGTTCGGCCCGCGAAGCAGGTGATGGATCGTGCCCGTGATGCGGACCCCGTCGGTCTCGGTGAGCCGCAGGCGAGGCAGGCGGGTCAGCAGTACGCGCAACGCGACGTCGATCTCGGTGCGAGCGAGGTGCGCGCCCAGGCAGAAGTGCGTACCGAAGCCGAAGGTCATCACCTGCGTCGGGCGGCGCCGGACGTCGAAACGGTCGGGGTCTTCGAACACTGCGGGGTCGCGGTTGGCGGCCATCACCCCGAGGAACATGTTCGCATCCTCGGGGATCGGGAGGTCGTGCCACACGACCTCCCGCGGGCTGCGCCGCGGGATCCACGCGGTGGGCGGGTTCAGCCTGATCCCTTCCTCGCCGGCCCACCGGCACTCCTCGGCGGGATCGGCGAGCACGAGCTCGAGCTGGTCGGGGCTCGTCAACAGGGCGTGGAGGGTGCTTCCGAGCCCGAGATAGGTGGTGTCGGCCCCTGCGGGGAACAGCAGCTTCAAGAAGTTGAAGATCTCCTCGTCGTCGAGCTGCGTGCCCTCCACCTCCGTGGTCGCGAGCGTCGACAGAAGGTCGTCGCCCGGATCGTGTCGACGCTGCCGGAGGATCGGGTACACGAAGTCGGTGAACGCTCGGGCGCACTCCAGGGCGACGCCGTAGCGGTTCTGGATGTCGAGGATGCCGATCGCCCAGCGCTTCACCTCGTCCTCGCTGTGGCGGGGCAAGCCGAGCAGGCGGGTGATGATGATGAACGGGTACCGGGCGGTGAAGTCGGCCACGAGGTCGGCGCTCCCGCGCGCCTCGAAGCGGTCGATGAGCTCGTGGGCGACGGGCTCGAGCAAGGGCCCGACCAGCCCGGGCATGAGGCGCTGGCGGAACGCCGGCGACACGAGCGCTCGGTTGATGCGGTGTTCCTCGCCGGAGAGGCACTGGAGGTTCTGGCCCATCACGTCGGTGACGACGTTCCCGTAGAACTCGGCGGAGGGGAAGGTCTCCTCGTCACGGAACGCTGCGTTCACCAGCTCGTGCGTCAGCAGGTACAGCGCCGGCCCACCGAAGCCCCGGGCCCACACCGCCGGTTGCCGGGCCCGCAACGCGTGCAGCGTCGCGGGCACGTCGGGCAGGTCGTCCATGATGAAGTCGATCTCGGTGTCGAGTACGTCGGGAACAGCGATCGTCATCGGCAACCTCGCCCTCTGGACGTGTCCACCCGAGACACGCGCGCTCCGACCCCCGGATACGTCGGAGCCCGGCCCCGGGAGAGACCGGCCCCGGCGGAGCCCAATCTACGGCACCTCGTGGCCGAGGAACTCGACGATCGCCTCCGACATGCGAAACGACGGGTCCAGCTGCGCGGCTACGCCTTCGCACATGGCGAGGGTCTTGGTCAGCAAGGCGAGGTTGGTGGGCAGTCGCAGGCGGTGGCGGCGCACGACCCCGAGCAGGTCGTTGAGCAGCGGCCCGAGGACGAGCTCGCCGAGGGGCCGGCCGAGGTACGCGCCCAGCAGACGTTCGATGTCGTCGTCGAGCTCGCGGCGATCGAAGCCGGGTGGCGTGACGCCGAGGTCGACGAGCGCAGCGGTGAGCGGTTCGCTGCCACCGCCGGCCAGGCCGCTCACGAGGCCGCTCAAGCTCCGGCGGGTCCCGGCGTCCACGGTTCCGACCATCCCGAAGTCGATGAGCCCGATGCGGCCCGTCGGCTCGATGAAGAAGTTTCCGGGGTGCGGGTCGGCGTGGAAGAACCCGTCGTCCAGGATCATCTTCAGGGCGACGGTCGCGGCGCGGTTCGCGAGGCGCACCCGATCGATGCCGGCGGCGTCGAGACCCTCGAGGTCGTCGATCTTGAGCCCGTGCAACCGCTCGAGGGTCAGCACGCGGCTGGTGCTCGTGCCGTGGTAGACGCGGGGGATCCGAACGGAGTCGTCGCCGGCGAAGTTGGCCGCGAAGCGGTCGGCGTTGGCGGCTTCTCTGCGGTAGTCGAGCTCGGCGCGCAACGTGTCGGCGAACTCACGGGTCAGCCCGACGAGGTCGTAGCGGCGCGCCGTCGCCGAGTAACGGCTGACCGACGTCGCCGTCCGGCCGATGATGTCGAGGTCGAGCTCCACCTGCTCCACGACCCCGGGGCGGCGGACCTTGACGATGACTTCGGCGCCGTCGGGCAGGATCGCGCTGTGCGCTTGGCCGATCGAGGCGGCCGACACCGGGATGCGCTCGAACCTCGCGAACAACTTCTCCACGGGACGGCCGAGCTCCGCACTGATCGTGCGGTTGATCGCGCGGAAGGGCTCAGACGGGGCCGCATCCTGGAGCTTGACGAGCTCGGTCTGGTACTCCGGTGGAACGAGGTCTCCACGAGTCGACAGGATCTGGCCGAGCTTGATCGCCGTCGCACCGAGCTGCTCGAGCGCAAGGCGGAGCTGCTCTGCTCGCGAGTACGGCTCCGACCGCAGCTCGTGCCCGAGCAGACGCCGCTGCACCGGGACGAGCACTTTGACCCGCAGCAGCTCGACCAAGAAGCCGAGTGCGAGCCTGACCAGCACGCCACCGAGGTGGCGCACGCGCCGGCGGCGGGCTCTCGCGTCGGTCGGGTCTCCCGTTCGCCGAGCCGAGCTCGTCCGTATCACCGCGCCGAGCCGTAGCTCGTCGACGAGCTCGAGCACGAGCAGCCCGCCCCGCGCATCATGATGCCAAGGTATCTCCGGAAGGTTGCCGCGGGCGCCGGGCGGAGCCGTTTCGCCGAGTACCGTCGTTCACACGACCGATTGGGTCGGCGGCGCGACGGGTAGGACCGCCACGATGGACCTGACGAGCCCGGACTTCGAGGACGGGGAGCGCATCCCCGACCCCCACACGCGCCACCATCGCAACGAGCCGCCCGAGCTCCACTGGAGTGGCGTTCCCAGCGACGTGGTGGAGCTCGTGCTCATCTGCGAGGATCCCGACGCGCCGTCGGGCACGTTCGTGCACTGGGTCGCGTGGGGCATCGACCCGAGGTCCGGGCACCTTCCCGACGGTGAGGGCGTCGTTCACGGTCGCAACGACTTCGGCGACACCGGCTACGGCGGCCCGGCGCCCCCGCCCGGGCACGGCCCGCACCGGTACGAGTTCGTGCTGCACGGCGTGCGGGAGCCGGTGCGGCTCGAGCCGGGTGCCGGCGCCGATGAGCTCCGAGCGGCCATCGACGATCGCGTCGTGGCGACGGCCACCCTCACCGGCATCTACGAGCGCTGAACCGACAACCCGGGGCACCAAAGACGACGCAGCCGCGGCGTGGCGCGCGATCACCCGTCCGGGTGATTCGGCACGGCAGCAGGTTGGATCCGGCGGCGGGGGGTAGGGCAGGCCAGAGACTTCCGGAAACGCCGGAAGCCAGAACCAGGAGGCACGGGCATGGCCGACGTGGTCGCGGTGTTGAAGCAGGACCATCGCACCGTCGAGAAGCTCTTCGGCGAGTTCGAGACGTCACGGGACCGATCGATCGTCGAGAGGATCTGCCAGGAGCTCGACGAACACACCGATCTCGAGGAGCGCATCGTCTACCCCGCCCTGCGGAGCGAGGTGCAGGGGGGTCCCGGGATGGCGACCCATGCCGAGAAGGAGCACGCCGAGGCGCGCGACCTCATCGGGCGGATCCGCCGCAGCGAAGACTTCGACCACATCGCCGACCTCGTCTCCGAGCTCCAGCAGGCAGTGGAGGAGCACGTCAGCGACGAGGAGAACGACGTCTTCCCGAAGATGGAGTCGGAGATGGGCGCCGCTCGCCTCGAGGAGCTCGGCACCGAGGTGGAGTCCGAGAAGTCGGGCTGAGACGATCACCACCGATAGCACGGCGCCGCTCGCACCGGATCGGGTCGAGGTGTCACAAGCGAAGCTCCTATCTCGTCTGAACAGGACCGGGCGAGACGGGGAAGGGGCCGCCATGAACGTGGTCATGATGACCGAGGCCTGGCGCGAGGGCTTCGAACAGGGGCTGGGGACGTGACCTGGGAGGCACGGGAAGAGCTGCGGCCGCGGGCGTTCGCGATCGCGTACCGCATCCTGGGCAGCGTCGGCGACGCCGAAGACGTCGTGCAGGAGGCGCTGATGCGCATGCACCGGGCCGAGGAGAAGGGGGAGCAGATCGAGTCGCCCGCGGCCTACCTCTCCACCGTGGTCACGCGCCTCGCCATCGACGAGCTGCGCTCGGCCCGGGTGCGTCGCGAGCACTACGTCGGTGAATGGCTCCCCGAGCCGCTCGTGACGACCGAGGCCGACGACCCCGCACACCACGCCGAGATGGCCGACTCGCTCTCGCTCGCCTTCCTCGTGCTGCTGGAGCGCCTCTCTCCCGAGCAGCGGGCGGTGTTCCTGCTGCGCGACCTCTTCGATTACTCCTACGAGCAGATCGCGCAGATCATCGGGCGCAGCGAACCCGCAGTGCGGCAACTGGCGGTTCGAGCGCGCCGGCAGGTGGCGGAGGGGCGGCCGCGCTTCGAGGCCTCGCCCGAGCGGCGAGAGCGGCTCGCGACCCAGTTCTTCGCCGCGGTGGAGAAGGGCGACCTCGCCGGGCTCGAATCGCTGCTCGCCGCCGATGTCACGCTGCACGGCGACGGTGGCGGGGTGGTGCCCGCGATCACCCGCCCGCTGCACGGCCGGGGGCGGGTGGCGCGCACGCTCGCGACCTGGAGTCGAGGGGCGGCGCGCTTCGGCGGCATGACCCTGCGCCGGTGCCACGTGAACGGCGAGCCCGGGGCGATGGCCTTCGGTCCCGACGGTGGGCTGTTCGCCGTCATCGCGCTGCACGTGGTCGACGGCGAGATCCACGCGGTCGACGCGGTGGTGAACCCCGAGAAGCTCGACCACCTCGGCATGCAGGTTGCCGACACCGCGGCGCTCTTCCGTGCGGCTCGCGAGCGCTGAACCGTTGCGGCCACCCACGGCCGCCCTGCTACGCCACCGTCGGGCCCGGTCGACGGGCCACGTGTCCCGGGGTCCGGGGACCTTCGTCCCTAGCGGTGCCGGAGGACGAGCAGCACACTGGACCGTACATACCGGAGAGGGGACCGATGATGTGGTGGTTCCACGACGGTGGCGGCTGGTGGATGTGGCTCGTCATGCCGCTCGGGATGATCGTGTTCTGGGGCCTGGTGGTCGCAGCGGTCGTGCTGGTCGTTCGGACGGCCGGCGCGGGCGCGAGCGGGCACGGCCCCGCCGGGGAAGGCCCGGAACGGATCCTGTCCGAGCGCTTCGCCCGGGGTGAGATCGACGCCGACGCGTACCAGCGGCGACTGGCGACGCTCCGCTCCACCCACGACCACGCGACGGCGTGAAGCTGTCGGACACCGCTCGCCGGCCCGAGATCGGTCAGCGCGTTCTCGGAGTCGTGGGAGTGGAGAAGCGGTTTCATCGCGGGATCTGGCCGCGCCGCCGCACCATCGAGGTGCTGAAGGGCGCGAGCTTCGACGTGCGAGCAGGGGAGCTCGTCGGACTCGTCGGCGAGAACGGGTCGGGCAAGAGCACGCTCATCCAGATCGTGGTGGGCCTGCTCGACCGCGATGGCGGCGAGATCCAGCGACCCGACCGGCTCGGCTATTGCCCGCAGGTTCCGATGCTCTGGGAGAAGCTCACCGTCGACGAGCACTTCGAGCTCTTCGCCCGTGCGTACGGTCTCGACACCGCAGCGCAAGCGCGCGCCGTGCAGACCCTGCTCGAAGAGCTCCGGTTCGCGAAGTACCGGTCTCGTCGGGTGGACGAGCTCTCGGGTGGGACGCGCCAGAAGCTGAACCTGGCGCTGTCGCTCATGCACGATCCCGAGCTTCTGCTCCTGGACGAGCCCTACGCCGGCTTCGACTGGGAGACCTACCTGCGCTTCTGGGAGATGAGCGAGCGTTACCGCGACGGTGGCATGGCGATCCTGATCGTCTCGCACCTCCTCACCGAACGCGAGCGTCTCGACAAGATGTACGAGCTGTGCGACGGCCGGATCTGTACATGCTGAGCGCGACGGTTCCGACCAGCGCGGCTTTCATCCGCGAGCATCTCCGGGCACCGCTCACGCTGGTGCTCCTCGTCACCATCCCGATCTTCTTCGTGCTCGTCTTCGCTACCGTCCTCGGCGAGTTCGCCGACGCACTCGGCGGCACGTTGGCCGAGCGAGCCGCCACCTCGATCAGCGCGGGATGGGCAGCCGCGTTCCTCTCCGGCACGCTGGCCTTCTTCGAGGTGAGCTCGGCGCGTGGTGCCGATCGGCGCCTCGCCCTCGCCGGCCTCGGACCCGGACGGGTCGCGGCCGCCCGGATCACCGCCGCGCTCGTCCTCGCCGTCGTCGTGAGCGCCGCCGCCTTCCTGACCCTCTGGCTGCGCAGCGGCATCGACCATCTGGCCCACGCCGCCCTGGCCATCCTCGTGTTCGCCGTGATCTACATCGGCATCGGCAGCGCCATCGGTGCCTTGGTCAAGGCGCCGCTCGAGGGATCGCTGTTGGTCGTGCTCGTCTTCTCCGTAGACGCATTCTCCGGGCCGCAGATGACCAGCAGCGGTGGGCTGACCGCGTGGACACCTACTCGGGAGGCCGCCGACGTGCTGATCGCAGCCGGGAGCGCCATGCCGTCGCCGAACGCCGACTGGTTGGCCGTGACCGCGACCGCGCTCGGCGCCCTGGCGGTGGCCGTCGTGGCCTTCTGGTTCACGGCACGGAGCCGGGCATGACCGCGCTCGTGCGTACCGCCACCGCGACGCGGATGGCATTTCGCGACCAGGTGCGCCGGCCGCTGCTCGTCATCCTCCTGGTGATCGTTCCTGCCTACGTGATCACTCGCAGTATCGCCGACACCGAGGCGACGCCGCGCCGGATCACGTTGCCGGGTGGCGACGAGATCACGACCACAATGCGGGATCTGCACGGCGCGGTGATGGCCGGCACCACCATCGCCTTCGTGGCCGCGCTGGTCGGCGTGTTCGTGATGCAGTCCGCCCTGGCCGGAGACCGGCGCCTGGTCGTCGCCGGGTACCGCGCCGGCGAGACCATCGCTGCTCGGGTGATCGTCGTCGCCGCGGCCACCCTTGTGGTGGTCGCGACGTCGGCGGCGATCACCGCCCTCTACTTCACGCCGGCGTCGTGGGGACCGCTGCTCGCCGCCCTTGTTCTCACCGGCGTGATCTACGCCGCGATCGGGGCTCTCGTCGGGGCGGTGCTCGACCGGCTCGCCGCCACCTACCTCATGCTCTTCGTGGTGATGACCGACCTCGGAGTCGTCCAGAACCCGATGTTCGGCGACGGTAGGCCCGACGGCTGGGCAGTTCTGCTGCCCGGCTACGGGCCGGCACGGATGATGGTCGACGGAGGGTTCTCCGACGCCTTCCACGCCGGCGGCGCGCTGATGCTCAGCCTGGCCTGGGTCGCCGGCCTCTCGCTCGCAGTCACGATCGTGCTCCGACGCGCGGTCGGATCGTACGCCTGAACGCCCACGGGACCATCGCCTCTATCCCTCGTAACCGCACGCGGGTACAAGTGGGATCGATGGTGATGATTCGCCCCGTGTGGTCGATCGTGACGCCGATCGCGCGCGTCGCATTGGCGGGCGTCTGGGTGTACGCAGCGCTGACGAAGATCGGTGATCCGGATGCCGCGGTTCGCGCGGTCCGCGCGTACCAGGTCCTTCCCGAGTGGCTGGTGGAGCCCGTCGCGTGGGGGCTCCCGTTCCTCGAGCTCGCGCTGGCTGCTCTCTTGGTGACGGGGCTCGCGCCCCGCGCCGCCGCGTGGGCCTCTCTCGTGGTGCTGGGCGTGTTCGTGGCCGGCATCGCGTCGGTTTGGGCTCGTGGCCTCCAGATCGACTGCGGCTGCTTCGGAGAAGGTGGACCGGCCGACGTCGACGGCTTCGACTACTTCGTCGACATCGCCCGGGATGTCGGCTTCGCCGTGCTGGCGCTCATCGCCGCGCTCGGACCCGACGACCCGCTCCAGCTGCGCCCGCGCCTTCCGTCGCGCCTGCGTACCTGGGCCGGTCAGGCCGCGGTCCTCGCGCTGACGGTCCTCGCCGCTACGGCCGTCGGCTTCGTGGTGCAACGGGAACGCTCCGAGCTGGAATCGC
>DASUUL010000095.1:0-21443 GCA_036374115.1 Acidimicrobiia bacterium
TCGACGCCGGCGACGCGGGCGCCGAGGGCGGTCCGCGGCTCGGCCATCGCCCAGACCGAGGGGAGGGCACGCGCCACGAAGTCGGGATGGAACCCGAAGAAGCACGCGGTGACCACGCCGGGCCCGACGAAGCCGAGGGGAGCGGCCCGGCCGGCGAAGTAGCCCCGCCAGAAGCCTCGTAGCCCCACGGCCTCGAACGCGGCGCGCGACTCCGGCGCGAAGTACGTGATCGCGTGGTACGGCTCGGCCAGCTGCCAGAGCCTGCGCGCCCGGTTGACCACGCCGCGAGCTTACGGAACCGTCACACGAGCGCGAAGATCGAGCTCGCGGCCGTGAACACCGCGACACCGACGAGCAGGCCGGCGAAGCCGCGCAGCATCGTCTCGGCCGGGAGCCGGTCGGCGATGCGCTTCCCGGTGAGCACACCGGCGAGCGCGGCGACGAGGAAGGGCAGCGCGACCGACCACTCCACCTCCGCCGGGCCGCCGCGCGCCGCGAGGGCGGCGGCAGCGTTGATGGCGATGACGAGCAGGCTGGTCCCGATGGCGTTGGGCATCGAGAAGCCGAGCGCGAGTGTGAGCGCGGGCACGATCACGAACCCGCCGCCGACACCGAAGAGGCCGGTGAGGAACCCGACCGCGGTGCCGGCGACGACGATCGTGACGACGTCGACGGCCACAGTGGCGGCGGTCGTCGCGGTTCCGCCGGACGCGGCCGGGCCGGCGGAGTCGGGATCGGGTTCGGGCGAGCCCGGCTCCGCCAGCGCCCGCGATTCGCCCGCCTGGGTACAGCTCGGGCAGGCGGTGAGCATCCGCCACGCCGCGACCACGATGAGCCCCGAGAACGCCAGGAGCAGCACGTCGGGGTCGAGACGGGCGTTGAGCGCCGAACCGGCGATCGAGCCGCCGATGCCGGTGACTCCGAACACGATCCCGGCGCCGACGCGCACCCGACCCGCGCGCCAGTGCCCGACCATCCCGACCAGGGAGGCGAGCCCGACGACCAGCAGCGACGTCGTGGTCGCGGCCCGCACGTCCTGGCCGGCGCCGTACACGAGCGCCGGGACGGCCAGGATCGATCCCCCGCCGCCGAGCGCGCCGAGCGAGACGCCGATGAGGAAGCCGAGCGGCGACGCCAGCAGGCCTCTCATGGGGTTCCTCCTCCGGGCGCTTGCATACCCCTATGGGTATAGGTACTATACCCCCTCAGGTATATTGAGGCACGCGGGAAGGAGATGCCATGCCCCGCACGACCACCGCGACCGCGCTCGCCGGGAGGCTCGGCACCGCGGACGAGCCGTTCGTCCTCGACGTCCGCACCCCCGAGGAGCACGACGAGTGGCGCATCCCCGGCGCCGCGAACGTCCCCCTCGACGACCTCGCCACCCACCTCGAAGAGCTCCCGCACGACCGGGAGATCGTCGTGCACTGCGCGGGCGGCAACCGGTCGACGCAGGCCGCGGTCGCGCTCGAGCACGCCGGCTTCGACGTCACCGAGCTCGCCGGCGGGATCGCCGAGTGGGGCCGGGTGTACGACCAGGCCGAGCTCGAGGCCGACGGCGCGGTCGTGGTGCAGGTCCGGCGGCGGGGCAAGGGATGCCTGTCGTACGTGATCGGCGCCGGCGGTGAGGCCTTCGTCGTCGATCCGTCGACGGACGTCGACCGTTACCTCCGGCTCGCCCGCGAGCACGGTTGGCGGATCACCCGGGTCTTCGACACCCACCTCCACGCCGACCACGTGTCGGGCGCGCGTGCCCTCGCCGAGGCCGCGGGCGCGGCGCTCCACCTGAATCCCGCCGACGCGTTCGACTTCGAGTTCACCCCGCTCGCCGACGGTGACGCCTTCGCCCTGCCCGACGGTCCGCTCGTCGGCGTGTCGGTGCTCCACACCCCGGGCCACACGGAGGGCTCCACCATCTATCGGGTCGGTGACCGGGCCGTGCTCACGGGCGACACCCTGTTCGTGGACGGCGTGGGTCGCCCCGACCTCGCCGAGAAGGCGGAGCAGTTCGCGCACAACCTCTACCGGTCGCTGCGGGAGCGGGTGCTCGTGCTGCCCGACGACGCCCTCGTGCTCCCGGCGCACTACGGCGACGAGGTCGCGGTGCGCCCGGGCGAGCCGGTGGGCGCGGCCCTCGGTGACCTTCGGCGCCGCCTGCGCCCGCTGGCGCTCGACGAGGAGGAGTTCGTCGACTGGGCGTCGTCGGCGACGGCGCCGCGCCCGCCGAACTACGCCGAGATCGTCCTCGCCAACATGGGCCGCTCCACGCTCGGTGACGAGGCGCTGGAGGAGCTCGAGGCGGGACCAAACCGGTGCTCGGTCGCGAGCTGAGCGAGGAGACGAACATGGAGTTCCCGCAGGAAGTGACCGACGACCTCACGAAGCGGCTCCGCCGCGTCGAAGGCCAGATCCGTGGGATCCAGGCCATGCTCGAGGACGGCCGCGAGTGCCGTGACGTCGTCACGCAGCTGTCGGCGGCGACGCGGGCGCTCGAGTCGGCCGGCTTCCGCCTCGTGGCCGCCGGCCTGGCGTACTGCGTCGAGCACCCCGAGGCCGCCGCCGAGACCGGCTACGACGTCGGCGAGCTGGAGAAGCTCTTCCTCAAGCTCGGCTGACCCTCACGATGCGTTCATCGTGCGCAACTATTGCGCACGATGAACGCATCGATGACGAGGTGGCCCATGCACGGGCCGGCGGGGCGCGTCTAGATTTAGAACTCGTTCTATGTTCTTGGATCTGACGGCCGAGCAGCAGGCGCTGCGCAAGGAGCTCCGCGAGTACTTCGCCGGGTTGCTGACGCCCGAGGTGCGGGCGAAGCTCGGCGAGCCGGGGGAGAGCAGCGATCTCTTCCGCCCGCTCGTGCGCCGGATGGGGAGCGACGGCTGGCTGGGCGTCGGCTGGCCCAAGGAGTACGGCGGCCAGGGCCGCCCCGCCACCGACCAGTTCATCTTCTTCGACGAGGTGCAGCGAGCCGGCGCGCCGTTCCCGTTCGTGACCCTCAACACGGTCGGGCCGACGATCATGCGCTACGGCACCGACGAGCAGAAGGACTTCTTCCTCTCGGGCATCCTCGCGGGCGAGATCAACTTCGCGATCGGGTACACCGAGCCGGAGGCCGGCACCGACCTCGCCTCCCTCCGCACCCGCGCCGTGCTCGAAGGCGACGAGTGGGTGATCAACGGCAACAAGGTGTTCACGAGCGGCGCCAACCAGGCCGACTACATCTGGCTCGCCTGCCGCACCGACGCCGACGCGCCCAAGCACAAGGGGATCTCGATCATCGTGGTACCCACGGCGTCGCCGGGCTTCAAGTGGACGCCGATCGTGACCGTCGGCGGCAACGTCACCACCGCCACCTACTACGACGACGTGCGCGTGCCCAAGGGAAACGTGATCGGCGAGGTGAACGAGGGTTGGCGGCTGATCACGACGCAGCTGAACCACGAGCGGGTCGGCCTCGCCGCGATGGGCGGTCTCGCGCACCGCCTGTGGGACGAGGTGCTGGTGTGGGCCCGGCAGGCCCCCTCTTGCGAGCGCGACGGCGAGAAGATGATCGATCTCACGTGGGTGCAGATGGACCTCGCCCGCACGCACGCGCGGCTCGAGGCGATGAAGCTGCTCAACTGGAGGATGGCTGCCGCGGTGGCCGCCGACGCGCTCACACCCGCCGACTCCTCGGCGGCCAAGGTGTACGGCACGGAGACGCTCGTCGACGTGTACCGCACCCTGCTCGGGATCGTCGGCGTCGCCGGTTACCTGCCAGCGGGCTCGCCGGGCGCCGTGCTCCACGGCGACCTCGAGCGCGCCGGACGGGCGGCGCAGATCAACACGTTCGGCGGAGGCGTGAACGAGATCCAACGGGAGATCCTCGCCGCCGCCGGCCTGGGCATGGCGCGCCGAGCGCGCTGATCGATGCAGCTCTGGGGGGAACGATGACCACCACTGCCGCCGCGACCGACGCCGAGAAGCAGGCGTTCCTCGCCAAGCTCAAGTCGTTCGAGGGCAAGGAGGCCGGCCCGCCCGAGCACGGCCCCGACCCCGTGAACCAGCCGATGATCCGCCACTGGATCGAGGCGATCGGCGACGACAACCCGATCTACGTCGACCCGGACGCGGCGGGCAGGTCGGTGCACGGTCAGATCGTCGCCCCGCCAGTGATGCTCCAGGCCTGGGTGATGCGCGGTGTCCGGCCCCGGCCGGCGCGCGGCGCGTCCGGCGGCAACGCGCGCGACGAGCTGATGCACCTGATCGACGATGCCGGGTTCACGTCGGTCGTGGCCACGAACTGCGAACAGGAGTACCAGCGTTACGTGCACCCGGGCGACCACCTGTCGACCACCACCGTGATCGAGTCGGTCTCGGAGGAGAAAGCGACCGGGCTCGGTATCGGTCATTTCGTGACCACGCGGGTCGAGTACCGCACCGACGACGGCGAGCTCGTGGGCACGATGCGGTTCCGCATCCTGAAGTTCAAGCCCGGCACCGGCCGCGGCGCCGCCAAGGGCGCGCCCCAGGACGCGAGCGAGGGCGAGGGGGCGGCACCTCCGCTTCGCCCCCGGCCCGCCATCACCCGCGACAACGCCTTCTGGTTCGAGGGGGCCAAGCAGCACCGCCTGCTGATCCAGCGCTGCGCGCAGTGCGGCGAGCTGCGCCATCCGCCCGGGCCGGTGTGCCCGGCGTGTCGCTCGTACGAGTGGGACACGGTCGAGGCGAGCGGGCGCGGCACCGTCTACAGCTACGTCGTGAACCACTATCCGCAGGTGCCGGCATTCGACTATCCGCTGCCCATCGGCCTGATCGAGCTCGAAGAGGGGACACGCCTCGTCGCCGACCTCGTCGGGGTCGAGCCCGGCGACGTCCGGGTCGGCATGCCCGTCGAGGTCGAGTGGCACGACCACGACCCGGAGCTCACGCTTCCGGCGTTCCGGCCGGAACGGCAGAAGTGATCGGCAAAGCGAGCGCGTAGAGATGGACTTCAGCTTCTCGGAGGAGCAGGACGCGGTCCGCGACCTCGCCGCGCAGGTCTTCGCCGGCCTCGCCCCGGTCGAGCGCGTGAAGGAGGTCGAGCGCAGCCGGGAGCGTGTCGACCGGGAGCTCTGGCGCGCCCTCGCTGACGCCGGCCTGCTCGCGATCGCGGTCCCGGAGGACCACGGCGGCAGCGGGCTCGGTCTCATCGAGCTGGCGCTGCTCCTCGAACAGCAGGGGCGCCACGTCGCGCCGGTGCCGCTCTGGCCCACGCTCGTGCTCGGCGCCCTGCCGCTGGCCGAGTTCGGCACCGCCGCCCAACGCGCCGCTTGGCTCCCGGGTGTGGCCGCCGGAGACGTGATCCTGACCGCGGCGCTCGGCGAGCCCGGCGCCAACGACCCGCTGCACACGAGCGTCACCGCCACGCCGGAGGGGGAGGGCTGGCGGCTCGCCGGCGCCAAGCCGAGCGTGCCGGCCGGGCACGTCGCCGACCGCGTGCTCGTCCCCGCCGCCGGGGCCGGCGGCGCGACCGCGCTCTTCCTGGTCGACCCGGCGGGCGCCGGTGTGGAGCGGACCGTCGCGGAGACGACCGACCGGGGCCTCGTCGCCCACCTCAGCTTCGCGGGCGCGCCCGGCGAGCTGGTCGGCGACGCCCCCGACGGTCGAGCCCTGTCGTGGACCGTCGACCGGGCGTTGGTCGGCCTCGCCGCAATCCAGGTGGGCGTGGCCGAGGCGGCGCTGCGAATGGCGGCCGAGTACACGTCGCAGCGCCACCAGTTCGGCAAGCCGCTCTCGACCTTCCAGGGCGTCGCGCTCAAGGCCGCCGACGCCTACATCGACACCGAGGCGATGCGGGTCACCCTGTGGCAGGCGGCATGGCGGCTCACCGCCGGCCTCGACGCCACCCGCGAGGTCATGGTCGCCAAGTGGTGGTCGTCGGAGGGCGGCCAGCGCGCGGTGCACATCACCCAGCACCTCCACGGCGGGATGGGCGCCGACGTCGATTACCCGGTGCACCGGTACTTCCTGTGGGGGAAGCAGATCGAAGACACCCTCGGCAGCGCCAGCGCGCAGCTGGCCCGCCTGGGGGCGACGTTGAAGGAGTACGAACCGGTATGACCATGACCACGTCACCCCGTGCGGCCGACGTCGAGGTGGGCGACGAGCTTCCCGAGCTCGCCATCCCGCTCACGCGCACCTTGATCGTCGCCACCGCGATCGCATCCCGCGACTACCAGGACGTCCACCACGATCCCGGTCTCGCCCAGGAACGCGGCTCGCCCGACATCTTCATGAACATCCTCTCCACCAACGGCTTCGTCGGGCGCTTCATCACCGATTGGGCGGGACCCGACGCCGTCCTCAAGGCGGTGAAGATCCGTCTCGGCGCCCCCAACTATCCGGGCGACACGATGACGATGACGGGCACGGTCACCAACAAGGAAGGAAACGAGATCGAGGTCGCGGTACGCGGCGCCAATCAGCTCGGCGACCATGTCACCGGTACCGTCACCCTGGAGCTGCCCGCATGAGCGAACGCAACCGGTTGCACAACGCTGCCGCCGTCGTCGGGATCGGCGCCACCGAGTTCTCGAAGGACTCCGGCCGCTCGGAGATGCGCCTGGCGTGCGAAGCCGTCGGGGCCGCCATCGCCGACGCCGGGCTCGATCCGGGTCAGATCGACGGGATGGTCACGTACTCGGCGGAGACGAACCCCGAGATCGAGATCGCCCGCAACCTCGGGATCGGCGAGCTGTCCTTCTTCTCCCGTATCCACCACGGCGGCGGCGCGGCATGCGGCACGGTGCAACAGGCCGTGCTCGCGGTCGACGCCGGCGTGGCCGACTACGTCGTCTGCTACCGGGCCTTCAACGAACGGTCGGGTCGTCGCTTCGGCGCGGGCGTGCAGGACCGCCCGCCGGTGGCGACCGCGGAGGCAGCGCACTTCTCGTGGTACTCGCCGCACGGGCTCCTCACGCCCGCCCAATGGGTGGCGATGTTCGCCTCCCGCTACATGTACGAGTACGGCGCGACGAGCGAGGACTTCGGCCGCGTGGCGGTGGCCGACCGCAAGCACGCCGCCACCAACCCCAAGGCGTGGTTCTACGAGAAGCCGATCACCCTCGAGGAGCACCAGGCCTCGCGCTGGATCGTCGAGCCGCTCCACCTGCTCGACTGCTGCCAGGAGAGCGACGGCGCCCAGGCGCTCGTGGTCACCTCACCGGAGCGGGCGCGCGACCTCGCCCAGCCGCCGGCGATGATCCGCTCGGCGGCGCAGGGCGCGGGCGAGCAACAGGACATGATGACCAGCTACTACCGCGACCGCATCACGGGCCTGCCCGAGATGGGGCTCGTCGCCCGCCAGCTCTGGAACACCACCGGGCTGGGCCCCGGCGACGTCCAGACCGCCGTCATCTACGACCACTTCACGCCGCTCGTGTTCCCGCAGCTCGAGGAGTTCGGCTTCTGCGAGCGGGGGGCGGCGAAGGACTTCGTGCGCGACGGCACGATCGAGATCGGCGGCAAACTGCCGATCAACACCAACGGCGGCCAGCTGGGCGAGGCCTACATCCACGGGATGAACGGCATCGCCGAGGGTGTCCGCCAGGTGCGGGGCACCTCGGTGAACCAGGTCGACGCCGTCGAGAACGTGCTCGTGACCGCGGGCACGATGGTGCCGACCAGCGCGCTCGTCCTCGGCACCGACAACTGACCGGGCGCTCCCATGTGTGGAGTGACCGGTACGGTCACCTCCGCACACGAAACCGGTCTGGGGTCAGGCGACGGGGTGGTACCAGTCGGGCACGTCGCCGCTGGCGGCGTGGCGGGGCTCGAGCGGGGGAACGTCGTAGTCGGTGCGCACGGCCGCGAGCGGGCGCTCGGCCTCGTGCCAGAAGTCCCAATCCCGGGCGAACGTGTCGTTGGTGACCTCGCCACCACGCGTCCACGCGACCCAGAACTTCTCGGGCTCGAGACCGCCGGTGTACTTGCCGGTGAACTTCACCAGCTCCACACCCATGTGCCACGTCATGATCACGGGGAGGATGTGGCCCGACATGGGCTCCTCGGGGTGCATGCCGGCGGTGAACGTCGAGACGAGCAGCTCACCCTGCGGCGAGGTGTCGTACCCGCTCAGCACGTGCGTGGAGTCGTGCGGGGTGGCGAACTCCGGGTTGAGCCCGTCGGCCTCGCCCGGGAACGCGAAGCCGTACTGGCGGTAGAAGTCGAAGAACGTGTGCCCGAGCGTGTCGCCGGGAAGCTCGCCGAGGGCGGCGTAGCGGGCGGCCAGCGCCGGATCGGGATGCACCTTGAAGGGGAGGAGCCAGTCGTCCTCGCCGAGGTCGATCTCCTTGCCCGTGATGCTGAGCAGGTTCTGGCGTTGCACGTCGGCGGCCAGCCACTTGAGCTTGCCCTCGGCGAGCGCGGCCAGCTCGCGCAGGTATTCCTCGTGCACACCGAGCGCGGCGGCGAAGCGCTGCACCGTCTCGATCTTGGCGTCGTCGACCGCGATGTCGATCGTCGCCATCACCGTGAGGAACTGGGCGGTGTGGTCGGCGAGCTCGGGGTCGGAGACGGCGTCGGCGAGCTCGGCGGGGGTGACCCGATCGAGCCGGTCGGGGTCGAGCGGCTCGTCCTGGCGGAACAGGTAGACGGCCGCGGCCACGAGCGCAGCCCGGTCCGCGTCGGTGAGCGCTTTGGTCCCGTCGGCGGTCGCGACCTCGCGCATGGCGCGGAGGACGACGCGGGGCCTGCTGTGGTGAGGCTGTGACGAGCACGTCCCTATTCTTGCCGCTACGTGAGCGCGTTCGGAACCGGGTCGCCGCCGCGCTCCATGCACTGCACGTCGAAGTAGATCGGGAGCAGGTACTTCACGTAGAAGGCGTGGGTGGTGAGGTCGCCGGTCACGAGGTCCTCGTACTCCTTGATGGCGACCCGGTCGTCCTTCTCCTGGTAGCGCCTGCACTGGTCGAGCTTGTCGTCGACCTCGGCGCGTGTGCCGAAGAGGAGGCCCAGGTGGTCGTAGCCGGGTGACTGCATGGGTTTGTTGCTCTCGGCGAGCAGGATGAACTGCTGGGCCTCCTCCGACAGGAGGATGTGGCACACCTGGCCCACCACCTCGGTGTCGACGCCCTTCCACCCGAAGACGGGGCCGTAGAAGGCGTCGACCTCCTCGCGGAAGTCGCGGGTGAGGGTGCCCCTCGGGAACGTCAGCTCCATGTGGTTGAAGCGCATCTCGGCCATGTGCGGGCCTCCTCGGTCAGTCCTTCAACTCGACGATGATCTCGTGGAACGGCTTGGTGCCGATGTTGACGGCGGTCTCGACGCCGCCGCGCTCGACGGGGATCACGACCCCGGGCACGACCTCGCCCTCGAGGTAGTCCTTGTACGGGCCTTCCGTGTCGGGCTCGGGTTCGACGGCGACGCGGTCGCCGTCGATCTCGATGAGGATGTGGTCGAGCTCGTGGCGGTGCACGTCGCTGCGCTCGCCCGGTTCGAGACGCAGCTCCCACACCCGCACCCGGTCGTTCTCGAAGAGCACCTTGCTCCCCACCCCGCCGAGGACGCGGTCTGCACTCATGACTGCATCTGGCTCATGAACTGGTTCAGGTCGAAGTAGTCGCGCCAGGCGGCGATCTTGCCGTTGCGCACCTCGAAGGTACCCATCACCGGCAACTCGATCGTCTTGGTGGGCAGGGTGAAGATGTCGACGCGCTCGGTCAGCACCACGTCACCGGCCGCAGCGATGTTGTCGACGCGGAACTCGATCTTCTCGACCCCTTGGGTGAATCCCTCGATGGTCGCCTTGATCGTGTCGACACCGGACACGGGGTCGACGGGGATGTTGTGGTACACGGCGTCGTCGGTGAAGTACGTCGTCAGGGCGTCCACGTCGCCCTTCGACCACGCATCGCAGAATTGGCGTACCACGTCGATGGCCTCTTCGCTCACTGCGAACCTCCGTTTCCTCTGCCCGCCTCTCGACGGGCGCGGTACTGCTCCTGCCACTCCTTCGGTGGGGGATCGGAGCGCTTGGTGCCGGCTCCGAACAGGCGCGGCACCTCGACCGCGAGCTCCGCCGCGGTCCAGCCCCGGTCGTGGCGCTCGAAGGTCCCGTCGATCTCCCACGCCCGGACGTGCTCGATCATCCCGCCGCGCACCTGGAAGCACTGACCCGAGATCCATCCCGCGGCCGGCGAGGCGAGGTAGCAGACCATCTCGGCCACGTGCATCGGATCGGTGGGATCGAAGGTCTCCTCCTCGGCGCGGGCGCGATCGATGCGCCAGCCCACGGCGGCCAGGCGGGTCTGGGCCGACGGCATGATCGCGTTGGCGGTCACGCCGTAGGGCGCCATTTCGGTCGCGATCGCGTCGGTGAACGCCACGACGCCCGCCTTGGCGGCCACGTAGTTGGACTGACCCGCGCCACCGTAGAGCAGCAGTCCCGTCGCGGTGTTGACGAGCCGGCCGTACCCGCCCCGGCCGGCCTTGTGCTCGGCGCGCCACCACCGGCACGCCGGGCGGCTCACCGCGAAGGTCCCGGTGAGGTGCACGCGCAGCACGTCGTTCCACTCGGCGTCCTCGAGGTTGAAGACCATGTGTGGGCGGCCGATACCGGCGTTGTTCACCACGATGTCGAGGCGGCCGTAGGTGTCGAGGGCGCGCCGCACGAGTGCCTCGCCGCCGGCGGGTGTGGAGATGTCGCTGGCGTCGGTGACCGCCGTGCCGCCGGCGCCGGCGATCTCGGCGACGACCTCGTCGGCAGGCATCTCGCCGGTGGCACTGCCGTCCATGGCGACGCCGAGGTCGTTCACCACCACACCGGCGCCCGCGGACGCCAGGCGCAGTGCCTCGGCGCGTCCGATGCCGCGGCCCGCGCCGGTGACGACGGCGACTCGACCGTCGAGAGTCCCTGCCGTGCTCACACGGCCTCCAGTGCCGCCGCCCGACCGCGTGCCGCGAACTGCTTGCGGAGCTCGTCGGCGTCGGCGGGCTCCAGGCGCCGGTAGGCCGCACCCTTCTCGGGCTGCCACCAGACGGGTTCGGCGCATTCCCACCGCTCGCGCCGCAACACCCGTTTGAGCACCTTGCTGGTCTCGGTGACGGGGAGCGGGTCGGCGATGCGCACGAACCGCGGCGCCCACTTGGTGCCCAGGTCGGGTTGCCGATCGAGGAAGGCGGCGAATCCCTCGGGAGCGAAGTTGGCGCCGTCGCGGAGTTGGAGCGCCGCCATCACGCGATCACCGACGTCCGGGTCGGGCACGGCGTACACGGCGGCCAGCACCACGTCGGGGTGGCGGGCGAGGATTCGCTCCACCGGGGCGGCCGCGAAGTTCTCGCCGTCGACCCGGAGCCAGTCGAAGTCGCGGCCGGCGAAGTAGATGAACCCGTCCTCGTCGCGGTACGCGAGGTCGCCGGTCCAGTAGATGCCGTCGTGGACCCGAGCGCGCTCCGCCTCCTCGTTGCGCCAGTAGCCCTCGAACGAGGCCGCGCCGAGGAGGTTGACGAGCTCCCCGATGGCTTCGTCGGGATTGAGGAGCCGGCCCTCGGCGTCGAACTTCGCCGGCGGCATCTCCTCTCCCGTGGCGGGATCGAGCACGGCGACTCCGTCGGCGCCGCGGCCGAGCGCGCCCGGCGGCATGTCGGGTGTACGCGTCACGGTCGCGCCGCCCTCCGTCGATCCGTACGAGTCGATCACCGGGACGCCGAAGCGGGCCGAGAACCGCTCGATGTCGAGGTCGGCGGCCTCGTTGCCGAACACGAGCCGGAGCGGGTTCTCGGCGTCGTCCGGCTGCTCGGGCGTGGCGAGGATGTACGAGAGCGGCTTGCCCACGTAGTTGAAGTACGTCACGCCGAACTTGCGCACGTCGGGCAGGAAGCCGGAGGCGGAGAACTTGCGGCGCAGGGCGGTGGTGGCACCGGCGGCGAGTGCCGGCGCCCACCCCGCCATGAGCGCGTTCGAGTGGAACATCGGCATCGCCAGGTAGCAGACGTCGTTCGGACCGAGGTCGACCATCCCGGCCAGCGTCTGACCGATCCGGGCGAGGCGGCCCTGCGAGCAGATGCACGCCTTGGGCGCCCCCGACGTCCCCGACGTGAAGAGCAGCAAGAGCATGTCGGCGGGGTCGACGGCGACGTCGGGAACGGCCGCGCCCCGGTGCCGACCGAGTACCTCGCCGTACACGGGCGATTCGGTGACCAGGATTCGCTCGTCGGCGACGCCGACGTCGAGCCCCTCCAGCAGCGGCGCGTACGCCTCCTCGGTCACGATCATCTGGCAGTCGGTGTGGGTGACGTCACGCGCGAGCTCGGCGCCTCGGCGAGTCGGGTTGATGCCCACGACGACCGCTCCGGCGAGGGCGGCGGCACCGAGCCACATCGGGAACTCGGGAACGTTGTCGAGGAGCACGCCGACGTGGAACGGACCCGGACGGCGCAGCTCCTCGAGCACCGCCGCCCGCTCGGCGCAAGCGGCGACGTACTCGCGGTACGTCACGACGGTGTCGTCGTAACGGAGCCCGACGCCGTCGTCGTCGGCGCGGGCGCGCACCAGCTCGGCGACGGTGCTCATGCGAAGTTCAGCCCCAAGCCGGGCCGTGGCCATCGCGTCGAGACGAGACGACCACCGGCGGAAAGGGTCACGTAGGCGGTGCGCAGATCGTCGCCGCCGAAGCAGACGTTGGTGGTCATCGGGTCCGGCATGGGCACGAACTCGTGGGTGCCGTCGGGGTGGTAGCAGCAGAGGCCCTCGCCGATCGCCGCGATCACCACCGTGCCGTCGGCTTCCACCGCCAGCGAGTCGAAATGGCCGCGCGTCGCCAGGAGGCAGGTGCCGCGGGGATCCCGGATACGGCCGGGCCCGTCGAGATCCCACGCCCACAGGCGGCCGGTGAAGCTCTCGGCGACGTAGACGCGGTCGCCGGCGGGGGCGAGGCCGACGCCGTTCGCCCCCTGCAGCCGGTACACCCCCTCCACCACCGACGAGCCGTCGGGCAGGGCGTAGTAGAGGCCACCGCGGTCGACCTCGCGCGGCCGGCTCTTGCCGAGGTCGGTGAACCAGAACCCGCCGTCGGCGTCGAAGACGATGTCGTTGGGGCTCCGGAACCGGTGGCCGTCACACTCGGTGTAGAGCACCTCCGATTTGCCGGTGGCGGCGTCGACCCGCTCGATCCACCCGCCCTCGAACCCGGGCGGCTCGCTGGCGCCGGTCTCGAGGTCGAGCGGGACGAGCAGCTCGCCCACCTCGGTCCAGAGGAAGCCCCCGTCGTTGCACACGTAGATCGCGCCGTCGGGCCCGACGGCGGCGCCGTTCGGCCCCCCTCCGAGCTCGGCGACGATCGTGACGGTGCCGTCGGGGATCACGCGGCTGAGCGTGCCGCGCTCGATCTCGACGAGGACGACGGTGCCGTCGGGCATCGCCACCGGCCCCTCGGGGAACCGCAGCCCGGTCGCGATCTCGTGGAGCTCCGGCTCGGGCGCTCCCCCCACCGTTCCCCCTCCCGGACGTGCAACTCGGCGGCGGAACGGATCGTATCGAGCCCGGCCCGCTCTTGAAACCTGTTCTTTTTTCGGTGCAGAATGCCCACCAGTCCGGGAGGCCACGGTGCTCCGACCCGATCGGGGCCCGGCCGGGACCAGCCAACAGGGCAGGCCGAATGGGGCAGGCCGAAGAGGGGGACCCGTGAAACGAGCACGTTGGATCGCGCTGGCAGCCGTGGCGGCCCTGGCGGCAGGCGGGCTGACGGTGACCGCCGCCGGCGCCCAGGAGGACGAGGCGCTCGAAGCCACCGACAAGGGCGTCACCGCCGACACCATCAGCATCACCGTCGTGGCCGCGGTCGACGTGCCCGGTGCCCAGGGCCTGTTCCAGGGCGTCGTGGACGGTGTCGAGGCGTGGGCCGAGTACACGAACGACAACGGCGGGCTCGCCGGGCGCGACGTCGAGGTCAACTTCTTCGACTCCCGCCTCAGCGGCGACGAGGCGCGGAACGCGTTCATCGACGCGTGCGAGAACAGCTTCGCCCTGATCGGGACCTCGGTGCTGTTCCTGAACAACTTCGACGACCTCACCGAGTGCACCGACCAGGCCGGGGAAGCGGTGGGCCTCCCCGACTTCCCGGTGGTCGTCACCGAGGTGAACCACCAGTGCTCGCCGGTCTCGTTCGCGATCAACCCGCCGTCGCTGCAGTGCGACACTCGCGACGACCCCGAGCAGACCTACCGCGTGACCACGGGGCCGACCCAGTACTACGTGAACCAGAACGGCGACCTCGAGGGCGCGTTCCTCTACCCGGCCGACAGCGCCTCGGCGAAGAACTCGCAGGTTCCGATCTTTACCGCCCAGGGTGACCAGGGCATCTCGATGGCGTACGAGCAGGACGTCTCGGCGCTGGCGCCCCAGAGCGACTACACGCCGGTCGCGGCCGCGATCGCCCAGCAGAACCTCACGTACGCCAAGAGCGGGCTCGACTACTCGAGCACGGTGAAGCTGCGCAAGGAGGCGACGCTGCAGAGCGTGACCAGCGTCGAGGTCTGGGACTGCTCGTTGCAGTGCTACGACACCGGTCTCATCGAGGACGGCGGCGCCGACGTCGAAGACCAGTACGTGTACATGAACTTCCTGCCGTTCCTCGGCGAGAACTCCGAGGAGAACCAGAACGACATGCTCGGCAACTTCCTCGAGTACGTCGACGAGCCCGACGGGTTCGCGATCCAGGCGTGGGCGGCCGGGCTCTTCTTCCGCGACGCGGTCAACGCCGTCGTCGAGGACGGCGGCAACAACGCGCTCACCCGCACCGCGGTGCTGGAGCAGGCACCGAACATCACCAGCTTCAATGCCGACGGCATGATGGGGAAGACGAACGTCGGCGGGCGCCAGGCCAGCCCGTGCTTCGTGCTCACCCAGGTGCAGGACGGCGACTTCGAGCGCGTGACGCCCAAGAAGGACGGCAAGTTCAACTGCAAGAAGAGCAATGTGGTCGAGGTCGAGCTCGACCTGATCGACGAGTAGCGCGCACCACGGTGTCGGTGGATCGGGAGGCGGGCGGCTTGGCCGCCCGCCTCCCGTCTGACAGGGAGAAAGGAACCAGCTCGTGGTCGCCGGTCTCGAGCGAGTGACCAGGCGAGTCAACGGCGGTCGGCTCCTCGCGTCGTGCGCCGTCGCGGTCTTCGTAGTTTTCGTGATCGTCCAGTTCTGGGCGCCGAACCAGACGATCGACAGCAACAAGATCATCGTGTTCCTGGTCGTGGGGGTGACGCTCGGCTCGATCTACGCCGTCGCCGCCTCGGGCCTCGTGGTCACCTACACGACCTCGGGCATCTTCAACTTCGCCCAGGGCGCGATCGGGATGTTCCTGGCGTTCATCTACTGGGAGCTGAAGGTCAACCACGGCCTGCCGACGCTGCTGGCGCTGTTCCTCACCGTGCTGGTGGCGGCGCCGCTGATGGGCGCGGCGATCGAGGTGGTGCTGATGCGCCGGCTGACCAACGCCCCGCTCGTCGCCCAGCTCGTGGTGACCATCGGCCTGATGGTTGCCCTGATCGGACTCGCCGACACGATCTGGCCCGCCAACGAGACCCGCACGATCGGCACGTTCTTCGGCAGCGAGGGCTTCACGATCGGCCAGACGTTCGTGCCCTACTTCCGGGTAACCACGATCGTCGTCGGCATCCTGATCGCGATCTTCCTGCGCCTGCTGCTCTACCGCACCCGGCTCGGGGTCGCGATGCGCGCTGTCGTCGATAACCGCGACCTCGCCGCCCTCAACGGCGCCCGCCCCGCGCAGGTGGCGATGTTCTCGTGGGCGCTGGGCTCGGCGATGGCGGCGATCGCCGGCATCTTCCTCGCCGAGGAGTTCGGCCGCCTCGGATCCCAGGAGCTGACGATCTTCATCGTGCAGGCGTTCGCGGCGGCGATCATCGGGCGGCTGCGCAACCTCCCGATGACCCTCGTGGGCGGGCTCATCATCGGCTTGTCGCTCTCGTTCCAGCGCAACTTCCTCGACCTCGGCGACCGGTTCACGAGCGCCGGCGTCGCGATCCCGGCGATCATCCTGTTCCTCGCCCTGCTCTTCCTGCCCGAGGCGCGCCTCGAAGGCCGCCGGATCGGCCGGGCCATCACGCCTCGCGTGCCGAGCCTCCGACGGGCCCTCTTCGGCTTCGCGGTCCTCTTCGTCGTGGCGTTCGTCGTCGCCGGCATCCTCGACCGGCCCGACATCCGTCGCGCCAGCCTCGCGATCGTGACCGCGATGGCGATGCTGTCGCTCGTCCCGCTGACGGGGTGGTCGGGACAGATCTCGTTCGCGCAGATCACGTTCGTGGGTATCGGCGCCTGGGCGTATACGGAGTTCTCGACCGCCGGCGGGCGCATGTTCAACCTCGAGCTCTACGACCCCGGCAGCCCGTGGGGACTCCTCGTCGCCGCCCTGGCCGCGATCCCGATCGGGCTGCTCATGGCTCTGCCGGCGCTCCGATTGCAGGGCCTCTATCTCGCGCTGGCGTCGATGGCGTTCGCCCTCATGGCGCCGCCGCTCTTCTTCAGCCAACCCGAGGTGTTCGGGAACACCGGTCGGGACGCCGCGGCCGTTTCGCTGTTCGGCTTCGAATTCGGCGAACCGTTCGAGATCTTCGGGATCCAGTTCGCCCGCGACGCCGGGTTCCTGCTGCTCGCGGTCGGGCTGTTCTGCATCGTCGGCTTCGCGGTGGTGGGTCTGCGACGCAGCGGCTTCGGCCGGCGGCTCATCGCGATGCGTGACAGCCCTGCGGCCTGTGCGACGCTCGGTGTGAACCTCCTCGCCACCAAGCTCGCGGTCTTCGCCGTGTCGGCGGCGATCGCCGGGCTCGCGGGCGCGTTGCTGTCGGTCCAGCGCGGCGCGGCCCAGACGACCGACTTCGACATGCTGCTCGGCCTGCCCTATCTCCTCCTGCTCGTCGTGGGCGGCGTCGCCGTCGTGAGCGGCGCGCTCTTCGGAGGGATCGCGCTGCAGAGCTTCACGTGGCTCCTCATCTGGTTCCCCAACGTGACGATCAACATCGGTGTTGGGGAGTTCAACCTCTTCGCCACCCTCAACCGAGGCGTGGGTGCCGGCCTCGCCGGTATCGGGATCGGCCGCCAGCCCGACGGCGTGATTCCGCAGGTCGGCCACGACGTCAGGGAGAGGCGCGCCAAGAAGGAGGCCGCCCGGGCGGCCGCCGCCGCCCCGGCCGACGGGCAGCGGCCGGGAGCTTCGGTTCCGCCCGCACCCTCTCCCGACGGCGCCCCGGCCGAGGCCCCGGCGGAGCGGTCGCCGACATGAGCCTGCTCGAAGCCGCCAACGTCTCGGTCCGTTTCGGCGGGCTTCACGCGCTCGACGGCGTGAGCCTCGAGGTCGAGGCCGGCCATGTCACCGGGCTGATCGGGCCCAACGGTGCCGGCAAGACGACGCTCTTCAACGTGATCACCGGCCTCCAGCCGCCGCACGCCGGCCGGATCAGCCTCGACGGGCGCGACATCACCGCGGCCAAGCCCCACCGCCGGGCCCGGCTCGGGATCGGGCGCACGTTCCAGCGCCTCGAGACGTTCGGCACGCTCTCCACCCGCGACAACGTGTTGGTGGCGGCCGAGATGCGCCGGGGCTGGTCGCACGACCGCGGCGACGGCGCCGAGGACGACGTCGACCGGATCATCGACCGCGTCGGACTCCGCGAGGTGGCCGGTGAGCGCGTCGACCAGCTGCCCACCGGGATGGCCCGGCTCGTCGAGCTGGCGCGGGCACTCGCCTCCCGGCCGCGCGTGCTCCTGCTCGACGAGCCGTCGTCGGGTCTCAACGAGGCCGAGACCGCCACGCTGGGGCGCCTCCTCCAGGAGCTCGCCGGGAGCGGCCTCGGCGTGCTGCTCGTCGAGCACGACATGAGCTTCGTCATGGGAACCTGCGCCCACATCCACGTCCTCGACTTCGGCCGCGTGATCGCGATCGGGCCGCCCGCCGCCATCCAGGCCGATCCCGCGGTGCGCACGGCCTACCTCGGCGCCGGCGACGAGGCCGAGCCGTCGTCGGCCGCGCCCGCGGCCGAACGCGCGCCGGCGCCGGACGATCCTCCGGTTGCGATCACGACGATCATCGAGGACCAGCTCGCCCCCCAGGCGGCCAACCAGTCCGACCCGGCGGCAGCCGCGCTCGCGTTGCGGTCGGTGACGGCGGCGTACGGGAGCATCGAGGTGCTCAGCGGCGTCGACCTCACCGTGAAGCCGGGCCAGGTGTACGCGCTCCTCGGCCCCAACGGTGCGGGCAAGTCGACGACGCTGCGGGTCGCGAGCGGCCAGCTCCCCCCGACGGGAGGAGAGGTGTGGTTCGCGGGCGAGAAGGTCACGGGCGCGCCCCCCGACCGCCTCGCGCGCGGCGGCATGTGCCTCGTTCCCGAAGGACGCGGGATCTTCCCGAACCTCACCGTGGTCGAGAACCTGCGCATGGCCACCTACACGGGCACGCCGTTCCGGGACGTGCTCGAGCGCGCCTACGAGCGCTTCCCGCGCCTCGAGGAGCGGAGCAAGCAGGTCGCCGGCACGCTGTCGGGCGGCGAGCAGCAAATGCTGTCGATGGCCCGCGCCATGGCCGTCGACCCGAAGGTGCTCCTACTCGACGAGCTGTCGATGGGCCTGGCGCCCCTCATCGTCGAGGACCTCTACGAGGTCGTGGCGCGTATCGCGGCCGAGAGCGTGTCGATCCTCGTGGTCGAGCAGTTCGCCCACGAGGTGCTCGACGTCGCCGAGGTCGCCGCCATCATGCTCAACGGCCGCATCGACTACGTCGGATCCCCCCGGGAGATCGGCGACCAGCTCGACGCTGCCTACCTCGGCCTCGCCCAGAGCTAACGCGAGCGAGCGAGCGAGACATCAGAGCGCGGTGTCGGTGCGGGTCTCGAGGCCGTACCTGCGGAACGGGCCGAAGAAGCCGTGCTCGTGGAGGCCGTAGCCGACGTGCCCGTCGAGCTCGAAGCGGGCGACGTGGTCGACGACGCCGTACCAGCCGTACGCGTCGACGTCGGCGGCGTCGCGTTCGAGGCCCTGCACCACGAGCGGGCCCTGGTACATCCCGTGACGCCAGTCGTCCTCCATCCCGTAGCCGGTGCCCACCGCGATGTGCACGTGCGTGAGCGGCGTCACCTTCACCTCGAGGCCGCCGCCGGGCGCCTCCGGGAACGACAGCACCGACGACGAGATCATGCGCGTGCCCGACACGAGCGTGTGGTCGTACTCGGGCCGCCCCAGCGACTCCGGCGCCCGTGACGGGTCGGCCCACACCCGGTTGGCCTCCTCGATCAGGCGCTCGCCGGTGTCGGTCTCGTTGAGGATGTAGATGATCGAGAAGTCGGGGAACTGCATCGGCGAGTAGTTCCACATCCCGCCCATCTGCCCTTCGTCGCCGCGGATGCCCGGCGCCTCGGGCTCGCCGACCGGCCGCACGCCCCACGACCGGTCGCGGGTGCCCCACCAGCGGTCGGGGGTCACCGCGATCGACCCGCCACCGACCTCGAGCGTGCCCGACCAGTACCCCGTCTGGGCGAAGCGCATCGTGTCGAAGTACACCCGGCCGTGCTTGCGGATGAAGTGACGCGGTTCGAGGAACGCGGGGATGGCGCCCTCCCAGGTGAGGTCGTAGGCGATGCCGTGCTCGGTCGGCTCGAGCACGACCCGCACCTTCTTCAGCCCCTCGAGCACCTCGACCCGGAACGGCCCGACCGACGTGTCCATGCGGTCACCCATCTCGCGAGACGCCCGCACGACGCGGTGCCTGTCGCCCTTGCGGGCGCACGCGAACGCGTCCTGGACGCCGAGGTTCGGATACTGACCCAGCCCGAAGATCAGCATGAGCTCGTCGCTGCACCCGTGGAGGTTGAAGTAGTAGCGGTCGTAGAAGTTGCGGTCGCTGGTCCCGACGTTGCGGATCGGTTCGGCAATCTGATGGAGCGGGTAGTCGTCCATGGGCGACAGGCTCATCGGCATCCTCCTGAAATGGTCACTCGTGCTCCAGCAGCTCCGGGTGACCGACGGCGACCATCCGGCGCAAACCGTCGCGCCACGACACGGTGGTCTCGCCGACCAGCTCGTGCATCCGTGTGTTGTCGGTGGTGACGCTGCCGATCGTCTGGTCGGTCGACACGAACCTGGCCTCGAGCCCGGTCAGCCTGCCGAGATACGCGCACCACTCCTCGATGCTCGCCTGCTCGCGGCCCGCCCAGTTGACGATCGTGGCCGGCACGCTCGCGATCTCGAGCATCCGAGGAACCTGCGCGGCGATGTCGTCGTCGTGGATCGGGTTGTAGAGGTTGGGGGCGTCGGGATGCACGGGGACGGGCTGGCCCGCCAGCATCATCTGCAGGTGGAACCACGGCCACCCGCCGTGGTCGCCGTAGGGCACGTTGAGGCGGGCGATGGTCGTGGGGAGGTCGAACTGTCGCGCTGCGGTGCGGGCGACCGCTTCGGCGGCGATCTTGCACACGCTGTAGGTCGGCATCATCACCCGGTGGTTGTCACCGAGCGGGTCCGTCTCCTTCAGCCGGTGGTGGCCTGCGGGTTCGTACACGCCCGTCGTGGAGCAGTGCAGGAACGCCTGGGCGTCGCCGAAGCGCTGCATCAGCAGCCCGGTGGCCTCGGCGTTGGCGGCGATGTCACGGTCGAAGTCGTCGGCCCCACCGTGCGCGACCGCGAAGTTGAGCACGTAGTCGACGCGGTCGGGAAGCCCCTCGTACGTGCCGGTCGCGAGATCGGTCGTCACGCAACGCACGCCCGCGGCCTCCAGCCGCTCCCGGGCGGCCGCGTCGCGGAAGCGGGCGACGCCCCACACCTCGTTGTCGGCGGCGAGCGTGAGCGCCAGCGGCCCGGCCACCTGACCGGTGGGGCCGGTGACAAGGATGCGGGCGCCGCGCAGGGCGGTCACGGTGCGTCCCGAGGAGTGCCGTCGAGGGCGCGTGCGTCGCGGCCGAGCTCCTCGAGCAGTGGCCCGGAGTAGGTGATGCGGCCGGTCAACGCGGCCGGATCGCAGGTGGCGAGCACGAGCGCGGCCTCGGCGATGAGCTCCACCGGCTCCACGATCTCGGGGCGGGCGTCGAGCACGTCGGCGATGTGGGCCTCGGCGCCGGGCGTGCGCACCGCCGCTACCGGCGCGAGCGTGTTGACGGCCACGCCTGCGGCCTGCACCTCGGCCGCGAGGCCGGTGGTGAAGCGTTCGAGAGCGGCCTTGCTCGCACCGTACCCCGTGGTGGTGGCCCCGAGCGCGAGGCCGGGAGCGAAGCGGGGGCCCTGGTGCGCGCGCGACGTCGCGCTCGACAGGTTCACGATCCAACCCCGGCCCCGGGCGACCATCCCGGGCAGCACCGCCTGCACGAGGTCGACGGGAGCGTGCACGTTGAGCTCGAAGAGCAGCCGGCGCCGCTTCAGGGGGAACTCGGCGGTCGGCAGGTAGAAGGCGGCGGCGGCGTTGTTGACGAGCACGTCGACGGGC
>DASUUL010000096.1:0-2662 GCA_036374115.1 Acidimicrobiia bacterium
GCCGACGAACGCGAGGAACGCCGCTGCGCTCAGCGCGACACCCACCACCACGAGCACCGGCGTGGCGAACCGGGAGGACGAGCCCGCCGGCTGGTGCACGGGACGCTTGGCGGTGACGAGCACGCACGATGCCGCCGCTCCCCACGCGACGACCATGGCGTACGCCGCCACCGCGTCGCTCGGGCGGTGCCACCCGGCCGTGAGCACGGCGACGCCGACGGCAGCCGCGTACGCGATCCCGACGAGCGCGACCGCGCCCCGGAAGCGGCGGGGTGCCACGAGGATCGCCGCGACCGCGATCGACATCGCGACGGTCGTGTGCCCGCTCGGCAAGCTGTTGCCGATCCCGAGCTCGGCCTGGCCCGGGAGCAGGTCGGGGCGCGGCAGCACCTCCTTCATCGCCTGGGTGGCGACGTTCGCACCCGCGAGCACCGTGACCGCGACGCCCGCCAGGGGTAGGCCGCCGCGCACGAGCGCGACGAGCACCACCGCACCGCCGAGGAATGCGACGGACGCGAGGCTGATGGTCTGGAGCAGGTCGTCGGCGTCTTGCACGTCTTCGGCGGACAGGGTGGAGCGGCCGTCGAGGGCGGCGTCGTCGAGGCGCTGGCCGGCGTGCGTCCGGACGAACACGACGTAGAGCGCGACCACGAGGAGCGCGCACACGACTGCCAGGGCGAGCAGCCGGCGCGCGGTTACGGGGATGCCTGCGCTCCCGGGCTGTCGGCGTACGCCGCCGCGCCCCGTGTCCAGTCGGGCCCGTCACCCCAACTCCGGCGCGTGCGCTTCTGTGGGTGGTCGGGGTCGTGGCGCGCACATGCATCGGTGTACTCCTGCATCGTGCGCTGACCCTCGGGCAGCGACCAGAAGTCCTCCTCGAAGGAGAAGCGGCCGCCCCCCGCGTACTGCAGCACCGTGATGCCGGGGAAGTCGATCGGCGGCTGCGCGGGATCGGGGTGGTCGCGGCGGTTCTGCATGTACACGACCACCCGGCCGCTCGGATCGCACATGTGCCACTCGTAGGCCGTGTAGAGCTCGCCGAACTGGGCCATGATCGGCTTGATCCAGGCGCGCACCTCCTCGCGGCCGTGCTTGTCGCCGAGCACGTGCTCGACGTAGGTGACGTCGTCGGTGAAGCACTCCACCCAGCGGTCCCAGTCTTCGTCGACGGCGCCGGCGCGCCAGTACTCGCGGAACGCCGCTTCCACCTCTTCGAGCTCGTAGGTCATGGCCAGGGAGCCTAGGAGCTGTCATCCCACGGTGAGGGGGCCGGCACCCCCGGGCCCTCGGCGGCACGAGCGTGCGAAAGCGGCGAGCGCAGCGAACGCGACGGACTCAGGAACCGTGAGGGCGCCGGCGCCTGCGAGGGCGCTCCTGCATGCGGCGCAGGATCGTCTGGCGCCGGGATTGGAGGTCGCGGAAGGTGAGCTCCTCGATGTCGGCCGGGAGACCGAAGCCGGCCTTGATCGCGTCGACGTCGATCTCGGTGCGGGCGGGGTCGAAGCCGATGTCGCGGACGATGCGGTCGCCGTGGTGCTGCGTGAAGTACAGGTAGATGTTCGCGATCTCACCGAGGATGTCGACGTCGGGGGCCAGCGTCGCCGTGGCGGCGTTGAGGAACATGAGGTTCTTGACGAAGAGCATGAGCTCCTTGGGGGCCCGGGCGCCGTACCCGAGGAGCTTCTTCGTGAGGTCGCTGAGCTCGGCGACCAGCTCGTCGGCCGACATCGTCGTCGGGTCCTTCACCGGTTGGTCGAGCCCGAGATCGGCGATCACGGCGTCGAGGTCGGTGTCGGGCGGGAACGCGCCCAGGTCGCGCAGGGCTGCCAGCTGGCCGTGCACGTCGCCACCGGTGCCGGCCACGAGCAGGCGCAGGAACGCGATCCGGTGGGCCTCGCCGAGGCGGCCGGTGATTCCGAAGTCGAGGAGCACGGTGCGCCCGTCCGGCTGCACGAAGAGGTTGCCCCCGTGCAGGTCGCCGTGGAAGACGCCGAAGAGCATGGCGCCTTCGAGGCTGGCGATGAGCCCCGACCGCAGGAGCGCGCTGGTGTCGATCCCTGCCGCCTTCATCGACGCGACGTCGTCGAACGCGAATCCCCGCAGGCGCTCCATCACGAGGACCCGGCGGGTGACCAGCGTCGGATGAGGACGCGGCACGACGAAGGCTCGCTGATCCGTCTCCGCGAGCACGCGGGCGATGTCGAGCATGTTCTGGGCCTCGAGGCGGAAGTCGAGCTCCTCGACGATCGTCTCGGCGAACAGCTCCACGAGCGCCGGTGGGTTCGCGAGCGCGGCGACGGGGATCCGGCCCACGAGCTTGGGGGCGAGCCACGCCATGGCGCCGATGTCGGACCGGACCAGCGTCGCCACGCGCGGTCGCTGCACCTTGACCACCACCTCCTCGCCGGTGGTGAGCCGGGCGGCGTGCACCTGCGCGACCGACGCGGCCGCCAACGGCTCCTCGTCGAACGAGGCGAACAGCGCGTGCAGAGGCCGCCCGAGATCCTGCTCCACCACCGCGCGCACGTCGGCGAACGACTCGGGCGGAACCTGGTCGCGGAGGAGGCGGAACTCGGCGACGAGCTCGGGCGGGAACAGCCCCTCGCCGCCCGAGATGATCTGGCCGAGCTTCACGTACGTGGAGCCGAGGTGCTCGAAGGCC
>DASUUL010000097.1:0-6672 GCA_036374115.1 Acidimicrobiia bacterium
CCCGTCCACGAGATCGGGGTCGAGTGGCACCACGACCACGACTCGCGGGTCCGGGTCGCCCGCGACGGCGCGGCGATGCTGCTCGCGGTGCCACGGATCCGGCGCACCGTGGGGCGGGCGGCGCGCTCGGCGCAGCCGGACACGAGCCCGGGACGTTCTCCCGGTCGGCCGCCCAACCGTTAGCCTGCCGCCGTGCGCCGCACCCTGGTCGTCACCCCGACCTACCTCGAAGCCGAGAACATCGAGGAGTTCCTGCGCCGGGCGCGCGCTGCCGCTCCCGAGGCCGACATCCTCGTGGTCGACGACAACAGCCCCGACGGCACCGCCGACCTCGCCGAGGCCGCAGGTGCGAAGCTGGGCAGGGTCGAGGTGCTGCGCCGCCCCGCGAAGCAGGGACTGGGGACCGCCTACCGGGCCGGATTCACGATCGGGATCGAGCGGGGCTACGAGGTGCTGGTGCAGATCGACGCCGACCTCTCCCACGACCCGGCGGCGCTGCCGACGCTGCTCCGGGAGATCGACCAGGGCGCCGATCTCGCCATCGGGTCGCGCTACGTGCCCGGCGGCTCGATCCCCCACTGGCCGTGGTTCCGGCGGGCGCTGTCGCGCTACGGGAACCGGTACTCCTCGTTCGTGCTCGGCAGCGGCGTGAGGGACGGGACGTCGGGGTACCGGGCCTACCCCGCCGACACGCTCAAGGCCATCGACTTCGCCACCACCCGGGCGAAGGGATACGGGTTCCAGATGGAGACCGCGTACCGCGTGTGGCGGTGGGGTGGGCGCATCGTGGAGGTGCCGATCATCTTCACCGACCGCGTGCGCGGTCAGTCGAAGATGACGTGGACGATCGCCGCCGAGGAGCTCACCCTCATCACCTGGTGGGGTGTGCGCGACCGCTGGAAGGCCCGGCGCCGGCGCCGCCGCGACCGCTGATCACCGCGAGGCGCCCGACTTCTCCTCGTGGTACTCGGCCTCGACGTTGACGTTCCACACGTCGTGGTGAGCACCGAAGATGTTCTCGACCGACAGCATCGCCGTGTACATCGAGTGGTCCTGGTTGTTGTACTTGTGCATCCCGTTGCGGCCGACGGGGAACACGTTCGGAGCGTGCTGCGACAGCCACCCGGCGAGCCGCTCGACGTTCTCTTTGTAGACGGCGTCGTACATCGGGTAGGCCTTGGGCATCCGCACGACGTAGCCGGCCTCCACACGTGAAGGGTCGTCGAGCAGCCCGATCTCGACGAGCTCGCGCTTGCCCTGCTCGATGAGGTCTTCGTCGGCCTTGGTCCACATGCGGTCGCCCTCGTTGACGAAGAACTCGAGCCCGAGACAGGTGCGCCCGTCCTTCACGAGATACGGCGACCACCGCCCGAAGTTCTGGATCCGCCCCACCTCGACGGTCGCGTCGTTGATGTAGATCCAGTTGTCGGGGAAGCCGGCCTCCTCGGGGAGCACGAGCGCGACCGTGATGAAGTCGCGGTAGCGCAGCGCGTCGGCGGACGCCTCGATCTCCGGTGGTACCGGCGGGTCCATCGCGCGGAGGAGCGCCCCGATCGGCATCGACGAGACGACGTGCGTGCACTCGTACCGGGTGGGGACGCCGTCGGTCTCGGCCGTGACCGCAACCGCCCGCCCGCCCTCGTGGTGCACCCTCGTGACCACGGAGTTGAACGTGACCTTGGTGCCCTTGGCGGTGACCAGCTCCGTGCAGCGCTCCCACATCTGGCCGGGGCCGAACTTCGGGTAGTTGAACTCCTCGATCAGGCTCGTGACCTGCTTCGCCTTCTCGGCCTTCTTCCGGACCGCCTTCGGCTTCAGCGCCTCCCAGACGGCGCGGAACAGCGAGAGGTTCTTGATGCGCTGCGCACCCCAGTCGGCCTGGATCTCCGTGCAGGGCACGCCCCACACCTTCTCGCTCTGCGTCTTGAAGAAGTGGCGGTAGAGGCGCCACCCGAAGCGAGATGCGACGAAGCCCTCGAGGGTGCTCTTGTCCTTCGGCGGTCGGATACGCACCCAGAGATACGACAGCACGCACCGGGCGGCCTCGACCGGCCCGAGGTTGCGCAACGCGTTCATCGCCGAGATCGGGTAGTCGTAGAACTTGCCGCGGTAGTAGATGCGGCTCAGACGGGGCCGGCGGAGGAACTCGTCGGGCCCGAGGATCTCGAACCAGAGATCCTCGACCGGCTGGACCTTGGTGAAGAACCGGTGCCCGCCGATGTCGAAGCGCCAGCCGTCGCGCTCGGTGGTGCGGCTGATCCCGCCGACGATGCTGTCGGACTCGAGGACCGTCGAGGTCACGCCCCGCTTCGTGAGCATGTACGCGGCCGTCAGGCCGGCGGGCCCGGCCCCCACGATGACCACGTTGGGCTGGTCGGGCGCGGCGGTGTCGCTGGTGATCTCGGGAGTGGTCACGCAGGATGCTCCGGTGGGATGGGCACGGGCGCAAGAGCCAGTCTACGGGCTGGGCCGCCGGGCACCCCGGTTCAGGGCAGGCCCGGTTCAGGGCACGTACCGCCCGAGGAAGATCAGCACCGAGTAGCCGACCAGCCCGGCGCCGGCGAGCACGAGCACCGGGCGCTCGACCTCCTCCCGGCTCGTGACCATCGCCACACCCAGCACCAACGGGAAGGCGCTCATGGCGTAGCGCTCGAACGAATCGAGGTTCTCGGCCGCCAGACCGAAGAGCACGGTCGCGCCCGCATAGGCGGCATACGAGACGGGCAGGCGCTGGGCCAGCACCACGACGAGTGCGACGAACACGAGCGCCCAGACGACGTGCAGGCCCGACCCGAACCGGTCGCCGCCGAAGAGGTCACCGACCCCGTCGACGACGCGCGTCACCGGGTTGGCGAACCCGCCGCGCCGCTCGGCCTCGTTCTGCAGGCGCAGCGGGAGCCACGCGTCGCCGTGCTCGCGTCCCACCCAGAGGAGATAGAGGCCGCTCCCGACGAGCGGCGACACCACCGCACCGACCTGCGCGACGCGGTCGCGCACGGTCGCCGTCCGCCACGTACGCGCCCCTTCGATCGCGGCCGGGATCGCGAGGAGCGCGGCCGCGGGACGCGTCAGCCCCGCGAACACGCCCGCGACCGCCGCCCACCACCAGCGCCGCGACCGCAGCGCGAGGAACATCGCCGCCGACAGTGCGAGGAAGGTGGCCTCGGCGTACCCCATGACGAGCACGGCCGCGACCGGGAACAAGGCCGCGAACCACGCGGCGCGGTTCGCGAGGCGGGCGTCTCCCGTCTCCCGGAGCGCCAGCCGGTACAGCAACGCGCCGAACAGCAGCGCGGAGCCGTTGGCGACCACGAGCAGCGCGACGGCGTCGTTGCCGGCGAGCACGGTGCCGAGCCCCCGTGCCAGGAGCGGGACGAGCGGGAAGAACCGCAGCGTCTCCTGCATCGCGCCGTAGCCGTGCTCGGCGATGTCACGGTAGAAGGCGGCGTCCCACGCGAAGAGGCCCTGATCGAGCTGGACCGGTCGCACCGCGCCCTCGAGCTCCCCGAACCCGTACCGGGTGAGCCCGAGAGCCCCGACGACGAGGACGCGCGCGACCACCCACGGCACGAAGGCGGCACCGAGGTCGCGGCGGACGAACGTGGTCGCCCTCACGGCGCGGGGTACTCGACCAGGCCCTGGAACTCGAAGATCTCGTCGTCGGGCGCGACCCGGGGCACCGCACCCGGGCGCCCGGCCGAGAGCGCGGCGCCGAGCGTCTCGCACTCCCCTTCGAAGTTGCGGTACCCCGGCGACTGTACGTACCAGATCGTGTGGTCGGGGCCGGCGAGCTCGAGTACCTCCTGCGCGAACTGCGCCGGGTCGACCGCGTCGATCCGCTCCTCGTAGTCGACCCAGTCGACGAACTCGGGCGGCGCCCCGTCGGGGAACGTCAGCTGCTCGAGCCCGGGCTCGCCCTCGAGGAGCCGGGTCACGGCGGGCCCGATCTGGTCGGGGCAGTACAGCACGACGTCACCGGGGCGGGCCTCGGCGCGGATGATCTCCGCCGACTCCTCGGCCTGGGTGCGCTGCTCGACGAGATTGCGCACCCCGCCCACGAAGCCGATCACGACCACGAGCGCGAGCGCGCCGATCCGCAGGCGCGGGTCGGCGAACACCGTGAACCCGAACGCGGCGACCAGCGCGAACAGCGGGAACACCACCGCGGCGTACCGCCCGGTGAACGTGGTGCCGGCCGCGTACGAGGCCACCAGCCCGATGAGCAGCGACACCACGAGCACGGATGCGACCAGGCGGACGCCGGGACGGGTCCGGAGATCGAGCTCGACGGTGTGGCCGCCGGTCGCCCGCCCGAAGATGGCGAGCAGCGCCAGGAGGAGCAGCGGGACGAGCAGCACGAACGCCTCGGAGTGCTTCGCGCCCCCGGCGAAGTCGATCGACGTGAACGCGAAACCCGATGCGGGGAGGATCGGCTCCCCCCAGGGCGTCCCGGTGTGCTCGGCCTGGTACAGGAACGTCGGCACCCACGGCAGGAACGTGAGGCTGCCGGCGACGATGGCGACCACGGCCGACCGCGCCGCCTGCCGGTCGGCGGGCGCGTGCGCCTTCACCGATCGCCACAGCAGGCACACCCCGACGACGCCGAGCAGGTACATCGACCAGTACTGCGTGTAGAGCAGCAGCCCCACCACCACCGCCAGCGGTGCGAGCCGCCCGAGCGACGGCCGGTCGAGCGCCCGGCAGAGGAGGAGCCAGCCGCTCACGACCAGCAGCATCTGCAGGGCGTACGGACGGTTCTCGGTCGCGTAGCGGATCGCGTAGGGCGAGCTCGCCAGCAGGAGGACGAACGCCCACGCCACCGCGGGCCCGCCCACCCGGCGGCCGACGAACCACGCCACCGGCAGCGTCGCGATCGAGAACACGGCCGACAGGAGGCGCACGGCCTCGTCGCCGGATCCGAACACCTCCATCCAGAGGTGGAGCAGCACGTAGTAGAGGGGCGGCGCGCCGTCGTGGCGCAGCGCTTCCTCGAGGTCGCCGAGCGGGAGCTCGGCGACGTTGACCGTGAGGGCCTCGTCGAGCCAGAGGTCGGACCGGGTATAGAGGCGCAGCGCCACCCCCGCGGCCAGCGCCGCGACCACCCCGGCGGTGATCCACCCGTTGCGGCGCGGGGACGCCGCGTCGGCGCCGGTCCCCGGCGCGCGCGACGGCGCGTCGGAGGCGAGCTTCATGGAGGTCAAGGTAACAGGATCAACTCGAGATCTTGGGAACAACCTCGGTGGCGAAGCGCTCCAGGCTCTCGCTCTCCGGGGCGTCGCGGAACCAGAGCACGAACTCCCGGCAGCCGGCGTCGACGAAGGCCTGCACCTTCTCCGTCACCTGCTCCACCGTTCCGACGAGGTTGTCGCGCACGTACGTGGCGTGGTGACCCCGGCCCCAGAGCCGGCCGCCTCCGGGCGAGTCGAGCCAGCTCGCCAGCTCCGCCTCGGTGTCGAAGATCCGGCAGTCGGGGCCGTGCGTGCGCACGATGTCGTCGAAGTCGCGGCCGACCCGGTCGCAGTGCCGCCGGAGCACCTGCGACTTGTGCACGAACTGGTCCAGGCCGACCTGCCAGTTCGTCTTGTCGGCGTGCTCGGCCGCGATCCGCAGCGTCACCTGCTCGCCCCCGCCGCCGACCCACACCTCGGGGAGGCGCTGGATCGGTTTCGGCTCGCAGTAGGCGCCGTCGAAGCGCAGGTGCCGACCCTCGAAGCTCACCGTCTCCTCGGTCCAGAGGCGCTTGACCACGACGATGGTCTCCTCGAGCACGCGCAGCCGCTCACGCGGCGACAGGAACTCCCAGCCGTAGGCCCGGTACTCGCGCTCGTACCAGCCCGCGCCCACGCCGAGGACGAGGCGGCCGCCCGAGATCACGTCGATGCCGGCGGCCTCCTTCGCCAGCAGCCCCGCGTTGCGGTACGTCGCGCATGTGACGAGCTGGCCGAGGCGGATCGTGCTCGTGAGCGGCGCCAGCGCAGCCAGGGTGGTGAACGCCTCGAACACGTGGGTCGGTTCGCGCCGGGGAACCGTCTCGACGTGGTCGTACACCCACAGGTGGTCGTAGCCGAGCCGCTCGGAGAGCTGGGCGAGCTCGACCGTGCGCGCCCAGGCGTCGGCGGCGCTCCAACCCGTGTACTCGAGCTTCCAGCCCTGGGGCGCGAACGCGCCGAAGCGCAGGGGCGCGCCGCTACCGGGCCCAGGCAAAGTGCTGGACCTCCACCATCATCGGGAGCAGGAAGCGCACGTAGAAGCTCGTCAGCGTGAGGAAGCCGGCGTGCTCGTCGGCCTTCTTGTCGATGATGTCGACGCGGTGATCGCCGGCCTGGAACGCCTTGGCCCGCGCCAGCATGTCGTCGAGCTCGTCCATGGTGTCGACCGACATCCCGAAGTGGTCGAGGCGCGGGCACGCCATGGGCGGATCGTCGGCGATGAGGAACACGAACTGCTCGTTGCTGTACGCGCGCATCACCAGGCGCTTGCGGTCGAGGGTCTCGGTGGGCAGCTCCTCCCAGCCGAACACGTCGCCGTAGAACCGGAGGAGCTCCTTGCGGCCCTCCTCGCCGAGGAGGTCGGCCGGCACGCTCATGGCCACGTGGTTGAAGCGCGGGCTGCGGGTCTTGGCTGTCGTCATCGCGTGCTCCCGAGGTTCGGTGCGATCAGGACCTTGGCGGG
>DASUUL010000098.1:0-7407 GCA_036374115.1 Acidimicrobiia bacterium
GGCGTCCGAGGAACGCGTCGTGGCGCTGCACGAGGAACGGGTCGGGACCCTTCCCCTTGTCCGTTCGCCACGGCAGCACGTTGAGCACGCTGCCGTCGACGCGCATGCGATAGCCGACCAGGCCGTGCTGGGACGGCGCGAGCCCGGTCGCGATCGACGTGAGCGCGCTCGCGGTCGTCGACGGGACGACCGTCGTGATCGCCCGACCCTCGAGTGAGCGCAGCGTCGGCATATCGTCGGCGTGGGTCGCGATCGCCTCCCAACCGAGCCCGTCGAGCACGAGGAGGACCACGGCCTCGGCCCCCGCGACGGGGTCGGGGAGCCAGTCGACGGGCTGCGCGCCCACGAGCGCGGGCGCGAGCCCCGTGACACAGGCCCCGCCGTAGTCCGGGAGCACCGGATCCATCACCCGGCTCCCACGCCGCCGCCCGTCCGCATGGACCTGCACCGTATTCCCCGCCCGTCCCCCGCGCGCGACCATGGCGAACGATGAAGGTCTCCACGCGGGGCGACTACGCCGCCCGCGCCCTGCTCTCCCTCGCCCTGCACGGGTCCGACCGGCCGACGTCGGTGAAGGAGATCGCCGAGCGGACCACGCTCCCGCAGCCGTATCTCGAGCAGATCCTGCTGGCCGTGAAGGGAGCGGGGCTCGTCCGGTCCAAACGCGGCGTCGGCGGTGGCTACGTGCTCGCCCGTCCGCCCGAGGAGATCACGCTCGCCGACATCATCGCGGCGGTCGAGGGGCCGCTCACCACCCTCATGGAGGAGCACGACCACTGCGAGGGCCACTGCGTGCTCCAGGAGGTCTGGGTGTGCGTGTCGGACGAGACGCGCCGCACCCTCGAACGCTTCACCCTCGCCGACCTGGTCGAACGCACCCGTATCGGTCACCCCTCGTAGAGGCCGGCCAGCACCTCCCGCAGGTCGTCCGGGAGCGGCTCCTCGAAGGCCATCCGGGCGCCCGAGCGCGGGTGCACGAACGACAGCTGGGCCGCATGCAGGAAGGGGCGCGCCAGGGGGAGCGAGGGGCGCGCCCCCCGGTACGGCGCGTCGCCGACGACGGGGTGACCGATGGCGGCGAGGTGCACCCGGATCTGGTGCGTCCGGCCCGTCTCGAGACGGCACTCGAGCAGGCTGACGAGCGGGTGGTCGAACTCCTCACGCACCTCGTACCAGGTGCGTGCCTGCCGGCCGCCCTCCCGCACGGCCATACGCGTCCGGCGCGTCTGCGAGCGCCCGATCGGGGCGTCGATGGCACCCCGCGGCGCGTCGAGCCGCCCCCACACCAGGGCGAGGTACCGGCGGTCGACCTCGCGGCGCGCCAAGCCCTCGACGAGGGCGTCGTACGCCTGCGCCGATCGGGCCACGACCATCAGGCCGCTCGTGTCGCGGTCGAGGCGATGCACGATCCCCGGCCGGGCCGGATCCCCGACGCCGGCGATCTCGGGGAACCGCGCGAGCAGGCCGTTGACGAGGGTGCCGCCCTCGTGACCGGCGCCCGGGTGCACGACCACGCCCGCGGCCTTGGCGACCACGATCACGTCGTCGTCGGCGTGGCGGACCGTCACCGCCACCGCGGCATCGGGCGCGGGTGGACCGGCCGGCTCGGGCTCGGCGAGCAGCTCGACGATCTCGCCGGGCCCCAAGCGGCGGCTCTTGACCGCGGCGCGGCCGCCGACGAGCACGTCGCCGGCGTCGCACAGGCGGCCGATCTCGGCCCGGCTCCAGCCGGTGAGGGCGGCGAGGGCACGGTCGACGCGCTCCCCCACCAGCGCGGCCGGAACCCGGACCTCCGTCACCGTCGTGTCAGTCGGCAGCCGTCTCGCGACGCCAACCCCACAGCACGAGGAGGATCGCGCCGATCGTGATCGCGGAGTCGGCCACGTTGAAGGTCGGGAAGCGACCGACGCCGACGAAGTCGACCACGGCGCCCCGGAGGAAGCCGGGCGAGCGGAAGACCCGATCGAGGAGGTTCCCCACGGCGCCGGCGAGCACCAAGGCCAGCGCCACCAGGATCACCCGGTCCTGGGTCCGGTGGATGACGCGCACGAGCACGATCGCCACGACGACGGCGAGCACCGCCAGCACCGGCGTGAACTGCTGGAAGAGGCTGAACGCTCCGCCGGTGTTGCGGCTCAGGCGCAGCTCGACGGTGGTGCCGACGATCGACGTGGGCCCGTCGGACAACGCCGCCACCGCCCATACCTTGGTGAGCTGGTCGAGGGCGATGATCCCGAGGACGATGCCGGCCGCGAGTGCGAGACGGGCGGAATCCTGGGATCGCTCGGGAGCGGGGTCGCTACCGGCGTCGCTCCGCACGGGCCTTGCAGTCGACGCACTCCTCGGCATACGGGATTGCCTCCAGACGCTCGAGCGCGATCCGGCGCCCGGCGGGAACGCACAGACCGTAGGTTCCGGCCTCGATCCGGACCAGGGCCCGGTCGATGGCCTCGACGATCTGGCGCGCCGACGCCGACAGGAGCAGGTCGCGCTCGCGCTCGACGTTCACGGTGTCGCCCTCGCCCGATTCCTCGTCGAACTGCGTGTCGCCGGGATCGCGCTCCATGGCGAGCGCGTCGGCCTCCGCCTGCAGCTCCTCGGCTTGACGCAGGTGCCGGTCGCGCTCGTCCACGAGGCGGCGCCGGAGCCGATCGACCGTCTTGGGCGACAGGTTCGGCGTGGTCGGCATCACCTCGAAGCCCGAGAGCGGGCAGATCACCGAGCCGGGCTTGCGCGCCGGCACCTTGCGCTCGAGCAGCGACGGCTTCTTCTCCGCCGCCTTCTGGGCCTTCCCGTCGGGCTTGGGCGCCTCCGGCTTCTTGGCGGGGGTCGTCTTGGTCGCCGCCTTCGCCGGCGCCTTCTTGGCCGGCTGCTTGGCCGGCGCCTGCTTCTTGGCCGTCTTCTGGGCGCGTGCCGCCGGCTTCTTCGCCGGGGCCGGCCTCTTGGCCGGCCCCTGCTTCTGCTTCTTGGCCGTCTTCTGGGCCGCCGTGGTCTTCTTGGGCGTCTTCTTCGACGCCTTCTTCTTGGGGGTCGCCATGACCACCTTTCGGGGCGCGGTTCTTCCGGGCTCGACTCGTTGCTCGACGGGCAGGATCGGCCGCCGGACCGAGTCACCGGACCGAGTCAGGGGAGGCCCGCCGAGCCGGGAGGGCGATGGATTGTAGGCACGCTCGCGCCCCCCTTCAACGCAGGCCTTCAACACAGGCCTGCAACGCAGGCCACCCCCGACGCACGTCGGCCTCCACCCCCCGTCCGCCCGCACGGCACCCCGGGAGCCCCCGGGCGCCGATCGCGCGCGGCTAGAGGGCGGGGCGGCGGGGCTCGCCGATCCGGGCCCCGGCCGCGTCGAGCGCCAACCGGAGCTGGACCTCCAGCTCGTCGGCGGTGACCCCCTGGACCCGGAACCGCTTCACCCGGGAGCGGGCGCCGCTCACGAGCTCGATGTCGCGAGGGCGTACCTCGAGCGCGGCGGCGAGCAGCTCGACAGCGGCGTCGTTGGCGCGCCCGTCGACCGGGGGTGCCGCCACCCGGATCTTGAGCGACTCGCCGTGGCGGCCGACGACGGCGCCGCGCCCCGCGCCCGGTTGCACGTGCACGTGCAGCACGACCGAGCCGTCCTCGGCGTCATAGAGGTCCGAGAGTCCCGACATCCGCCGATACTGTACGTCGCATGCCGTTCGCCCCCGTTTCCCCCTCCTTCGAGCCGGTCGCGCTCGAGGAGCGGGTGCAGCGGCGCTGGCGCGAGACCGACGTCTTCCACGAGAGCCTGCGGCGCCGCGACGGCGCCCCCGAGTGGGTGTTCTACGAGGGGCCACCCACGGCCAACGGCCGACCCGGGCTCCACCACGTGCTCGCCCGCTCGTTCAAGGACCTGTTCCCGCGTTTCCACACCATGCGCGGCCGCTACGTGCCCCGCAAGGGTGGCTGGGACTGCCACGGCCTCCCGGTCGAGGTGGAGGTCGAGAAGGAGCTCGGGTTCACGGGCAAGCCCCAGATCGAGGACTTCGGGATCGAGGCGTTCAACCAGCGGTGCCGCGAGTCGGTCCATCGCTACGTCGAGGACTGGTCGGCGCTCACCTCGCGCATCGGCATGTGGCTCGACACCGGCGACGCGTACTGGACGCTCACCAACGACTTCATCGAGAGTGTCTGGTGGCTGTTCCGCCGAATGTGGGAACGCGAGCTCATCTACGAGGGCTTCAAGGTGGTTCCCTACTGCGGTCGGTGCGGCACCGCCCTCTCCAGCCACGAGCTCGGTCAGCCCGGCGCGTACCGCGACCTCACCGAGCCGTCGGTCTATGTGCGCTTCCCTGTGGCCGGGGGGGATTTCGACCTGCTCGTGTGGACCACCACGCCCTGGACCCTGGTCTCCAACGTCGCCGCCGCGGTCGGCCCCGACATCGAGTACGTACGGGTCCGAGGCCAGGACGGCCGGCGCGACCTGGTCATGGCCTCCGGCCGGGTCGGGGCCGTGCTCGGCGACGATGCCGAGGTGCTCGGGCCTGTTCCCGTGCACGAGCTCGAGGGCCTCCACTACGAACGTCCCTTCGACTACCTCCCCGTGGCGCACGATGCCGACGCCCACCGCGTCGTCGTGGCCGACTTCGTCACGCTCGAGGACGGCTCCGGGATCGTCCACCTCGCGCCCGCGTTCGGCGAGGTCGACCGCGAGGTCGGAGAAGCCGAGGGGCTTCCGGTGCTGAACCCGGTGGGCCCCGCCGCCCGCTTCGACCACCAGGTGCCGGCGTACACCGGCCGGTTCGTGAAGGATGCCGACGCCGATCTCATCGACGAGCTGGCCGCCGCCGGCCGGCTGGAGGCGGTGGTCGACTACACGCACTCGTACCCGCACTGCTGGCGCTGCGGCACACCGCTCATCTACTGGGCCAAGCCGACGTGGTTCGCGCGCACCGCGGCCAACCGCGATGCGCTCCTCCGGGAGAACGAGACCATCGGATGGCACCCCGAGCACATCAAGCACGGGCGCTTCGGCGACTGGCTCGAGAACAACGTCGACTGGGCGCTGTCCCGCGACCGTTTCTGGGGGACTCCCATCCCGGTCTGGCGCTGTCGCGACTGCAACTCGGAGACGTGCATCGGCTCGGTGGCGGAGCTGAGCGAACGGGCCGGGCGCGACCTGTCCGATCTCGATCTCCACCGCCCGTTCGTCGACGACGTCGTCATCACGTGCGCGTCGTGTGGTGGCCGCGCCCAACGGGTCGAGCCGGTCCTCGACGCGTGGTTCGACTCCGGTTCCATGCCGTCGGCACAGTTCCATTACCCGTTCGAGCACCGGGAGCTCTTCGAGCACCGTTTCCCCGCCGATTTCATCTGCGAGGCGGTCGACCAGACGCGCGGCTGGTTCTATTCCCTCCTGGCAGTGAACACGCTCGTCTTCGACCGCACGCCCTACCGCAACGTCGTCTGCCTCGGCCTGATCGTCGCCGGCGACGGGCAGAAGATGTCGAAGTCGAAGGGCAACGTCATCGACCCGTGGACGATCCTCGACACGCGGGGGGCCGACGCGCTCCGGTGGAACCTCTTCTCCAGCGGCTCGCCGTGGACCACCCGGCGGGTCTCGGAGTCCGGGATCGACGAGTCGACCCGCCGCTTCCTGTTGACCCTGTGGAACACGTACTCGTTCTTCGTCACCTATGCGAACGTCGACGACTGGTCCCCGGCGGAGGCGCCCGCCGCCTCCGGCCATGCGCTCGACCGGTGGGCACGCTCGCGGCTCCATGCGACCATCACCCAGGTCACCGACGCCCTCGAGGGGTTCGACGCCCTCAGGGGCGCCCAGGCGCTCGACGCCTTCGTCGACGACCTCTCGAACTGGTACGTCCGCCGGTCCCGGCCGCGGTTCTGGCGCAGCTCCGATCCGGCCGCTCACGCGACGCTGCACGAGTGCCTCGTGACGGTGGCGAAGCTGCTCGCGCCCTTCTGTCCGTTCGTCGCCGACGAGATCTACGGCAACCTCTCGGGCGACGCCGACTCCGTCCATCTCTCCGACTGGCCCGTCGCCGATCCGGCGGCGGTCGACGCCGCGCTCGACACCGAGATGGCGCTCGCCCGGCAGGTCGTGTCGCTGGGACGGTCGGCCCGGATCGAGTCCCGTCTCAAGGTGCGCCAGCCGCTGCGGCGTGCGCTGGTGCTCCTCCCGAGCGGCGGCGAGCTGTCGCCGGCGGTGACGGCCGAGGTCGCCGACGAGCTGAACGTGAAGCTCGTCGAGCCCATCGCCAACCTGGAGGGCCTGCTCGAGTACGAGGTGGTGCCCAACTTCCGCGCCCTCGGCCCCCGCGCCGGGCCGCGCATGCCCAAGCTCAAGGAGGCCCTCGCGGCTGCCGACGGCGCCGCCGTGCGACGCGCCCTCGCCGACGCCGGCGCATTCTCCGTGGAGGTCGACGGCGAGACGTTCTCGCTCGGTCCCGACGAGGTGGAGGTCCGGGCGGTGTCGCACGAGGAGCTGGCACTGGCGCAGGAGGGGCTCGCGGCAGTCGCGCTCGACACGGTGCTCGACCACGAGCTGCGCCTGGAAGGGATCGCCCGCGATCTCGTGCGGGCGCTCAACGAGCTCCGCAAGTCGACCGGTCTCGCCATCGCCGACCGCATCGCGGTGGCGATCCACGCGAGCGGCATCGTGAAGGAAGCGCTCGAAGCCCATCGCGACTGGATCGCGAGCGAAGTCCTCGCAGTGGAGCTCACCATCACCCCACGGGAAGACGCCGCGGTACCAGAAGGCTTCGTCCCCCTCCCCCTCGACGCCGGCCCCGCCTCCGCCAGGATCGAGCGACGCCCGCCGTAGCCGGAGCGCCGGGGGACGGCTGAGCGCAGGCGCGGTTCGAGCGCAGGGCGAGCGGAGCGAGCCCGAGCGAGACGCGAAGCGCCGAGCACGTCGGCGCCCGGCGTTCCGGCGGAGCCAGAGGAACTAGCGCTTGCGGCGGAAGCGGCGGCGGCCGCTCTCCTCTTCCTGCTCGTCCTGATCGAAGAAGTTCTCCGACGTCGCGTCCTCGCCGAGCACGAGCGGGGCGTCGTCGTCGCGCACGGCCTCTCGCAGCGACGCGAAGAAGGCGTCGTCGTCGAGCACCTCGGCCTCGATCGGCTCGTCGGCCACGTAGGCGGAGAGGCCCTCGCGGCCGTCTCCGTCGTCGCTCGCGCCGGCAGCACGCGGGGCGTGCTCACCGGCTGCCGATCCACCCCACTCACCCTCGTCTTCGGGCATCGCCGGCAGCCCCTCGAAGGGGTCGACGCCGGAAGGCTCCTCCGCGCGCGGCGGCGCGTCCGGCGCGGGACGTTCGGGTGCGGGGCGCTCGGGTGCGGGGCGCTCCCGCGCCGGACGCTCCGGCGCCGGACGCTCGGTCGCCGGACGCTCGGTCGCGATGCGCTCCGGCAGCGGCGGCGGGACGTCCA
>DASUUL010000099.1:0-3176 GCA_036374115.1 Acidimicrobiia bacterium
AGCCGCTGGCGTGGCGGTTGATGACGCGCGCGGCGGCGGCGCCGAAACCGGCCGTGCCGGCGTCGCGCAACGCGTCCCGGAGCTCGTCGCAGCGCGGGCTGCCGCCACGCCACAGGACGCGCGCCCTGATCGCGTCGCCGAGCCGGCGGCGCACGCGGTGCACCACCTGCTTGGCGGCGTTGTGGCTCACGCCGAGGGCGCCCGCGAGCTCCGCCGGCTCGAGCCCGTAGCGCAGCTGGAGGTCGAGCACGGTCGCGTCCCGGGGTCCGAGCGCCGCCGCCGCCTCGTCGACCAGGGCGACGAGCTCGGCGTCCTCGGCCACCTTCTCGGGATCGGCGGTGGCGCGCGCGTCGGCCGTGAACCCGGCCGGACCGGTGGCGGGCGCCGCCGCCAGCACCGTGCTCATGTCGTCGAACGATTGCGAGCGCCGCTCGTGCTCGAAGCGGTTCAGCGCCTTGTTGCGGGCGATCCGCAACAGCCAGCCGCCGAACGAGGCCGGGTCGCGCAGGTCGGGCAGGCCCCGCCACGCCGCCAGGAACGCGTCCTGGGTGGTCTCTCGGGCGAGCTCGGCATCACGGAGGACGTGCCGGCACAGGTCGAAGACGCGGTCGAACCAGCGATCGTAGAGCCGGCCGAAGGCGGTGTCGTCGCCGGCGCGCAGGGCGGCCACGAGCCGGGCGTCCTCGTCCCGTTCGGTGGCTCGGAGGGGGCTGCGGTCCGGCCGGGTGACGGGGGCGCCCGGTGGCTGGACGGTGGCTCGACCCATGGGCGGAGGCTCCCGATCGGGAACCTCCATTCTCGCCGCTCGCCGCGGTGCGCGCCCGCCGGTGCCGGTCCGCCGCCCGCCGGGGTGTCACCGCCGGGCGGGTCTCCGGTCAGGACGGGTAGCGCCGACCCCGAGGAGACACCCATGGATCGCACCGCCGTCCGCACACCGCACCCCCCGTCCCCACCGACCGGCCGAGCCCAGGTCATCGACGACGCGCAGGCCCGGGGCGTGCCCGATCACGAGACCGGCGGAGCCGTACGGGTGACGTTCGCGGTCGCCCGCCCCGTCGGCGCCGTCACCGTGTGGGTCCAGTCACGCACCGGCTTCGACGTCCTCACCTACCGCCACTTCGTCGCGGCCGACCCGGCGTGCCGCTGGGACGTGACCGTCCCCGGGCTGCCGGCCGGCACCTACGACGTCGTCGTCGACGTTCCCGACGCCGCGCCCGGGCGGCAGGCGAGCTGGATCGGCGCGGTGACCGTGTGAGCCCGCCCGACGAGTACGTCAGGCGCCTTCGGCTTGCCAGTCGTAGGGGATGTCGGGCCCGGGCACCCATCCCGCCCGCGTCAGGCGCTCGCCTGCCGCCTTGGCGGCCTCGACGAACCGGCGCACCTTGCGTGGGTCCTTGCGCCCGCTACCCGGAGCCGTCTCGACCCCGGTGGCCACGTCGACGCCCCACGGGCGCACCCGCTCGATCGCCTCGCCCACGTTGTCGGGCGTGAGCCCGCCCGCCAGCACCAGGCGCATCCCGCCGGGCACGCCCTCGGCCAGCGACCAGTCGAAGACCCGGCCCGACCCGGGATCGACGGAGTCGACGAGCACCGCGTCGGCGGGCCCGTTGGCCGCGGACGCGATCGCCGGGTCGCCGGCGGCGAACCCCTGGAAGACGACCGGGACCCGCTTGCGCACGTAGCGCACGTCGGACACCGGCTCGCGCCCGTGGAGCTGGGCGCCCTTCAACCCGACGGTGTTGACGATCTCGACCACCCGCTCGGGGAGCTCGTCGCGGAACACACCGATCGTGAGCACCTCGCCGCGAGGCAGCCGGCTCACGATGTCACGGGCGGCGGTGGGACGAAGCTGGCGGGGGCTCCCGGGGGCGAAGACGAACCCGAGGGCGTCGGCGCCCATCGCCACCGCCAGGAGGGCGTCCTCCTCCGACGTGATCCCGCACACCTTGACGAACACAGCCGAGACGGTACCGGACGCCTACCCGCGCCCCGTGCCTCGTTCCCGCCCGTGCCCGGGAGTCGCGGAGACCGCAGCCAGTTCCTGCACCAGGATCGTCGGGTCGGGCGACCGCACCAGTGCCTCCCCGACGAGGACGGCGTCGAAGCCGGCGTCGGCCATCCGCCGCGCATCGCCGGGCGAGCGGATCGCGCTCTCCGCCACCGCGATCACGTCACGGGGGAGCCGCTGCGCGAGCCGCTCCGCCACCCCCAGGTCCTCCCCGAAGGTGGCGAGGTCGCGGCAGTTCACGCCCACGACGCCGGCACCGATGCCGACGGCCCGGTCGAGCTCGGCCTCGTCGTGGACCTCGACGAGTGCGCCGAGGCCGAGGTCGCCGGCGAAGCCATGGAGCTCGGCGAGGAGCGCGTCGTCGGGAACGGCCGCCGCGATCAGGAGCAGTGCATCGGCACCGATCGCCCGGGCCTCGAGCACCTGGGTCTCGTCGATGGTGAAGTCCTTGCGCAGCACCGGGATGCCGGTGGCGTCTCGAGCACTGCGCAGGTCGTCGACGGACCCACCGAAGAACGGACGGTCGGTGAGCACCGACAGAGCCGCGGCACCCCCGGCCTCGTAGGCCTTGGCCATGACGGCGGGATCGAGATCGGGCGCGAGCTCGCCCTTCGACGGCGATCGTCGCTTGATCTCGGCGATGACCGCCACCCGGCCGTCCGAACGGCGGAGCGCGGCCGCGAAGTCACGCGTCGCGGGCGCGTCCAGCGCGGCGCGCCGGATGGCGTCGCGCGCCTGCGGCTGGTGCAGCAGCGTGACCTCGTCACGCTTCGCCGCCAGGATCTCGGCGAGCACTCCGTTCATCACCGGCGAGTGTACGGCCGAGGCAGTAGCTTGCCCGCCCATGATCGAGTTCCCGGAAGGATTCGTGTGGGGCACCGCCACGGCCGCGCACCAGGTGGAGGGCGGCAACTGGAACAACGACTGGTGGATGTGGGAGCACAACCCCGAGTCGCCCTGCGTCGAGCCCTCCGGCGACGCCTGCGATCACTTCTGGCGGTACCCCGACGACCTCGCCCTGCTCGCGGAGCTGGGGTTCGGCGCGTACCGGTTCTCGCTCGAGTGGTCGCGCATCGAGCCCGAAGACGGCGAGTTCTCCCGGAACGCGCTCGACCACTACCGCCGCATGGTCGCGTGCTGCCGTGACCACGGCCTGATTCCCGTCGTC
>DASUUL010000100.1:0-27629 GCA_036374115.1 Acidimicrobiia bacterium
GGCGGATCACGTCGATCATGGACTCGGTGTGGAGGTAGCTCTCCGCCGCCGTCTGGCCCCCGAGGGCGTACGACTCGTCGGCGTAGCGCACGTGCGCGGCGTCGCGGTCGAGATCGGAGTACACCGCCACCGTGGTGACGCCCAGCTCGCGGCACGTGCGCATGACCCGCAGCGCGATCTCACCGCGGTTGGCGACGAGGACCTTCTGGAGCGGCTTCACCGTGCGCTTGGGCAAGGGGTTCCCCCGGGGTGGTCGACCGAGTGGCCGTATCCTACGAGCGATGGCATCCGTGCCCGCCATTCGATGACACCCTCCCGATTCGCCTGGGAGATCCGGCGTCTCGCCTCGATCGACTCCACCAACCGCTACCTCCTCGACGAGGCGCGCGCCGGCGCGTCCGAGGGTCTGGTCGCCGTCGCGGACCACCAGACGGCGGGGCGGGGCCGGCGGGGCCGCACCTGGGAGGCGCCACCGGGCGCGTCGCTGCTGTGCTCGGTGCTGCTACGCCCGCAGCTGCCGCCCGAGCGGCTCCAGCTGGTGGCGATGGCGGCCGCGATCGCGATGGCCGCGGCGGTCGAGCGCACCGCCGGGTTCCGGCCGGCGTTGAAGTGGCCGAACGACCTCGTCGTCGGCGACCGCAAGCTCGCCGGCCTCCTCGCCGAGGCCGACGGCGAGGCCGTGGTGGTGGGCATCGGCGTGAACGTGGAGTGGCACGACTTCCCGGACGATCTCGCCGCCACCGCGACCGCGTGCAACCTCGAGGCCGGGCGCACGATCGACCGGCGGGCGCTTCTCGTGGCGTTCCTCGACGTGTTCGAGTCGCGGTACGCGAATCTCGACACGGTCGTCGACGAGTACCGCTCCCGGCTGGCCACCCTCGGTCGGCGCGTGCGGGTGGAACGGCCCGACGGCGACCTCGTCGGCCGGGCAGTCGACGTGGGTGCCGCCGGCGAGCTCGTGCTCGACGTCGACGCCCGCGGCGGCCCGGTCAGCGTCCACGCCGGCGACGTCGTCCACCTCCGCGACGCCTGACCCTCTCGATGCGTACCGAATGCGCAACTCTTGCGCACGAGGGACGCATCGCAGGTGGCTACGGGTCGGGATCGCGCGCGACGAGCTCGGCGAAGGCCTCGGCGAGCTGCCGGGAGACGGAGCCTGGGATCGCCGGGAGGGCGCGGTCGTCCACGTGCGAGATGGGGTGCACCTCGCGGGTGGAGGATGTCAGGAACGCCTCGTCCGCGTCCGCGAGGTCGTCGGGTGCGAGCGTCACCTCGTGCGCCTCGATGCCCGCCGGTCCACACAGCTGGAGCACGAGCGCACGCGTCACGCCGAGGAGGCACCCCGACTCCGCCGGCGGGGTGCGAAGCACGCCGTCGCGTACGACGAACACGTTCGAGCCCGTCGCCTCGCACAGCTCGCCGCGCGTGTTCGTGAAGATCGCCTCGCCGGCGTCGCGCTCGTGGGCGTACGCCAGGGCACGGACGTTCTCGGCGTACGACGTGGTCTTGAGCCCCGCCACCGCGCTGCGCTCGTTGCGCACCCACGGCACGGTCACCACCCGCACCGACGGCGGCCACGGGCGCGCCTCGGCGGCGGCCACGATCACCGTCGGGCCCACCGGTCCGCGCTCCGATCCGAGCGGCGCCGGGCCGCCCGTCACCGTGAGGCGCACCCGTCCTTCGGTCAGGTCGTTCGCCGCCAGCACGGCTTCCGTTGCCGTCCGCAGCCGCTCGCTCGCGGGCACCTCCAGGCCGAGCCCTCCGGCCGAGCGTTGCAGGCGCTCGTAGTGACGCGTCCAGGCGAACGGCACGCCGCCGTAGACGCGCAGGGTCTCGAACACGCCGTCACCCACGAGGAGGCCGTGGTCGAAGGGTGATACCCGTGCCGCGGCCGTCGGCACCAGCTCGCCGTCGATCCACACCATCGCATCGCGCTCGGTCATCGGCGACCTACGACGCGAGTGGGGCGGCCGGCGCGCTCGACAGTGCGGCCGCGCACCCGAGGAGGCGCTCCGCCTTGAGCTCGGTCTCGCGCCACTCGGCCGCCGGGTCGGAGTCGGCGACGATCCCTCCACCCACGCCGAGGTGCGTGGCCCCCGCCGCGATCGTGAAGGTGCGGATCGCAACCGCGAGCTCCCCGGCGTCGTGCTCCGTGTCGATCCAGCCGACGGCGCCGCAGTAGACGCCGCGGCGAACGGGCTCGAGGGCTTCGATGATCTGGAGCACCCGCGGCTTCGGTGCGCCGGTGACCGACGCCGGCGGAAACATCGCGCGGAGCAGCGCGCCGACACCGGCGTGCGCGCGGAGACGTCCCTGCACGGTGCTGACGAGGTGGTGGAGCCCGGGATGGCGTTCGACCTCGCAGAGCGACGGCACCGAGATCGAGCCGGGCTCGCAGACGCGGCCGAGGTCGTTGCGGGCGAGGTCGACGATCATGACGTTCTCCGCCCGGTCCTTGGGGCTGGCGCGCAACGCCGCCGCGTTGCGGCCGGTGCCCTTGATGGGTCGGGTCTCGACGGCGCGCCCGCGCCAGCGCAGGAAGCACTCGGGCGACGCCGACACCACCGCGAGCGGCTCGGCGCCGTCGTGCACGCGCACGAGGGCGGCGTGAGGTGCGGGGTTGCGGGCCTCGAGCGCGGCGAACAACGCGATCGGGTCGAGCGGGATCGCCCCGGTGAGACGGCGGGTGAGATTGACCTGGTAGCAGTCGCCCGCCCGGATCAGCTCGAGCACGGTGGCCACCGCCGCCTCGAACTCGTCGCGCTCCAAGCTCGAGCTCCACTCGTTCCTCGTGAGCGCGGGGGCGGCGAGCTCGATGGAGCTCTGCTCGGCTCGGCGCACCGCCTGCTCGAGCAGGGTGCGACCGGGCCCGTCGCCCACGACCTCGACGGCGCCCGTGGCGAGATCCAGCGTCGCCCGGGCCGGGAAACGGGCGAGCACGAGGTCGGGCACCGCCTCCGGACGGGTGCGCGGGCCGACCCGCTCGACCGCCCGGCCGAGGTCGTAGGCGGCGAAGCCCGCCCACCAGCCCGGGGCGAGCGTGTCGAGGCGGTCGAAGGCGCCGGCACCGCCCACCCGGGCGACCTCGTCGGGGAGCACGCCGACCACCGCCCGTCCGCCGGCCCGCATCGCGACCGCGTCGACGTCCGGGGGGAGCTGCGCCACCAGGCGTGCGACGGGGGCCACCCGGCGGAGGGTACCCGCGGCCCCGGCCCGCTGGGCGTGCCAAACCGGGTCGCCATGGGCGCGCCGCCGGTCGGGGCGTCCGGGCCCGGAACCGCACCCCCGAACCGGACTCGGCGTCCCTCGCCGGTACCATCGGGGCACTGTGAGCTCCTCCCGTTCGGGCGTACGCGCCTGGTTCCGGACCTACTTGATCGCCCTCACCACGGCGGCCGCCGTCACCGTTGGTGGCCTCTTCGGCGTGAACTACGTCTACGACCGCAAGGTCGACAACATCGAGCGCGTCGAGAACCTCGACCTCGACGAGAACACCGACCCCGCCGAGCCCGCCAACTTCCTCCTCATCGGCTCCGACACCCGGGCGTTCGTGGAGACCGAGGAGCAGGAAGAGGCCTTCGGCGACGCCGAGAGCCAGGGCGGGCAGCGCTCCGACACGATCATGGTCGTCCACGTCGACCCCGAAGCTCAGACCGGTCTTCTCATCTCCTTCCCACGCGACCTCCTCGTCGACATCCCCGGGATGGGCGAGTCGAAGATCAACGCCGCCTACAACGAGGGCCCGAACAAGGTGATCGAGACCCTGCAGTCCAACTTCGACATCCCGATCCACCACTATCTCGAGGTCGACTTCGTCGCGTTCGAGGGGATCGTGAATGCGGTCGGCGGCGTGCCCGTCTACTTCCCGGCCCCGGCACGCGACGAGAAGACCGGCCTCGACGTTCCCCCGGGGTTCGGGTGGCAGCCGGGCTGCTACGAGCTCGGCGGCCAGCAGGCGCTCGCCTACGTGCGGTCGCGCAGCTACGAGCAGTTCGACTTCGACACCCAGGAGTGGGAGCTCGACCCGACCGCCGACATCGGCCGCATCGAGCGCCAGCAGGCGTTCATGAAACGGATCGCGGCCGAGGCCGTCGCCACCGCCCTCGCCAACCCGCTCAAGGCCAACAGCGTCGCCGACGAGGCGCTGGCCGAGCTCAAGGCCGACGAAGACCTGAGCCGCACCGACATCAACAAGCTCATCCAGGCGTTCCGGCGCGTCGACCCGAACGATCCGCAGAGCATCGAGTTGGTGGCGTTCCCGTGGGAGGAGGCCGGGAACGGCGCCGACCTCGTGCCCAACATGGAGGCCGCCGCCCCGTACCTCGCCCGGCTGCGGACACTCGAGCCGCCGTCGACGTCGGTGCCGGCCGACGGGCCCGCCCCGAGCTCGATCCGCGTACGCGTGTTCAACGGCTCGGGGGTGAGCGGCGCCGCCGCCCAGACGCTGGCCGCGCTCGGCGACCACGGCTTCCAGGGCGCCGGTACCGGCAACAACCCCGAGAACGTCGACGAGACCGAGATTCGGTACCGGCCGGGTTCGGAGGACAAGGCCGAGGTGGTACGGAGCCTGCTCGCCGGCGACGTCGGGCGCCTCGTCCAGGACGACGCCATCGTCGAGGCCGACGTGCAGCTCGTGATCGGGGCCGACTTCGACGGTGTGAGCCCGCCGGCCGGCTCCGCGCCCGCCGACACGACGGCCGCCCCCGAGACCACGGTTGCGCCCGCCACCACCGAGGAGGACGGCGTGGCGCCCGATCAGCTGCCGGAGGCCGAACCGGCGGATCCCTGCTGAGAGCGTGAGCAAGTTCCCGCTCCACTCGGGCCCGAAACGCCCCCTGCCGTAGGATTCGGGGCAATGTTCACCGGTCAGCCTGCCCCCCGGTCGTGAGCTCCGTCGCCGTCGTGGGGGCCGGCTACGTCGGTCTCACCACCGCCGCCTGCCTCGCCCATCTCGGTCACGACGTCGCCTGCGCCGACGTCGACGCCGACAAGGTCGCTCGGCTCAACAAGGGCGAGGTTCCCATCCTCGAGGAGGGCCTGCCCGCGCTCGTGGCCGAGGGCCTCGAGGCTCGCCGGCTGACCTTCGTCGTGGGCGCCGCCACCGCCGCCGCCCACGCCGAGTTCGTGTTCCTCTGTGTCCCGACACCCCGGGCCGACGACGGTGCCGCCGACCTGTCCTTCGTGGAAGACGTGGTGCGGGAGATCGCGTCGGTGCTGGAGCCCGGGAGCGTCGTGGTCAACAAGTCGACCATGCCGGTGGGTTCCACCCGTCTCGTCGAACGCATCCTGGGCGAGTCGGGTGCGGTCGTCGACGAGGTCGGCGTGGCGTCGAACCCCGAGTTCCTCCGGGAGGGCACGGCGGTTCGTGACTTCCTGCATCCGAACCGCGTCGTCATCGGCTGTGAGGACACCGCCGTCGCGGTCCGCGTCTCCGACCTGTACCGCGAGGTGCAGGCACCCATTCTCGTCACCGACCCGGCTTCCGCCGAGGTGATCAAGTACGCGTCGAACGCGTTCCTCGCCACCAAGATCTCGTTCATCAACTCGGTGGCGAACCTGTGCGAGGCCGTCAACGCCGACGTGCGCGAGGTCGCGCTCGGCATGGGCTACGACTCGCGCATCGGTTTCGAGTTCCTGCATCCGGGGCCGGGCTACGGGGGGTCGTGCTTCCCCAAGGACACCGCCGCTCTCGTCCACACCGCGGCGAACGCCGGCTACGACTTCAGTCTCCTGCACGGCGTCGTCGACGTGAACCTGCGCCAGCACGAGCGCATGGTCGCCAAGATCCGCGGCGCCGCCGGCGGCTCCCTCGCCGGGGTGCAGGTCGGGATCTGGGGGCTCACCTTCAAGGCCAACACCGACGATCTGCGCGATTCGCCGTCGCTGGCGGTCGCCGCCCGCCTCCTCGACGAGGGCGCCGAGCTGCGGGCGTACGACCCGGTGGCGGGGGAGGAGGCCGGCAGCCACCTGCCGGCGCTCCAAGTGGTCTCCGACGCCTACGAGGCGTGCCGGGACGCGCGCGTGCTCGCGCTGCTCACCGAGTGGGACGAGTTCCGCTGGCTCGACTTCGAGCGGGTGGCGGACCTGATGGACCAGCCGGCGGTGGTCGACGCCCGCAACCTGCTCGACCCGCTGGCGATGCGCCGGCGCGGCTTCGCGTACCAGGGCGTCGGGCGCTGATGCCCCGCGCCGTCGTCACCGGGGGCGCCGGCTTCCTCGGCTCCCATCTCTGCGAGGCCCTGCGTGCCCGCGGGTGGGAGGTGCTGGCGATCGACTCGCTGCTCACGGGACGGCGCGACAACCTCGACACGCTCCGGGGCGATTCCGGCTTCGAGTTCGTCGAGCACGACGTCACCGAGTACGTGAGCGTCGACGGACCGGTCCACGCGGTGCTGCACTTCGCGAGCCCCGCGAGCCCTCGCGACTACCTCGAGTTTCCGATCAAGACGCTGAAGGTCGGCTCGCTCGGCACGCACAACACGCTCGGCCTCGCGAAGGAGAAGGGGGCGCGTTACCTGCTCGCCTCCACCAGCGAGATCTACGGCGATCCGCTCGTCCATCCCCAGCCGGAGACCTACTGGGGCAACGTGAACCCCATCGGTCCCCGGGGCGTCTACGACGAGGCCAAGCGCTTCGCCGAGGCGATCGCGCTCGCGTACCACCGCGCGCACGGCCTCGACGTCAAGATCGTGCGCATCTTCAATACGCTCGGCCCTCGTCTGCGAGCCGGCGACGGGCGGGTCGTGTCGAACTTTCTGAACCAGGCGATGGACGGCAAGCCCCTGACCGTCTACGGCGACGGGAAGCAGACCCGCTCGTTCTGCTTTGTCGCCGACGAGGTGCGCGGCATCCTCGCGCTCCTCGACTCCGACTGGATCGGACCGATGAACATCGGGAACCCCGACGAGTTCACCATCCTCGAGCTCGCCGAGGTGGTGCTCGAGGTCACCGGTTCGTCGTCGGAGATCGTGTTCGAACCCCTTCCGGTCGACGACCCCACCCGCCGGCGCCCCGACATCTCCCTGGCGCAGCGCGAGCTCGGTTGGCGCCCCGAGGTCGATCTCCGCGAGGGTCTCGCCCTCACCTACGACTGGTACCGGAGGGAGCGTGACCGCGGCAGGGCCTGACGGGTCGGGTGCCGGGAAGGGATATCGCAAACTCTCGGTCATCGTCCCGGTCTTCAACGAACGCAACACGGTCGTCGAGATCGTGCGGCGCATGCGGGCGGTCGAGCTTCCGGTCGATCGCGAGATCGTCCTCGTCGACGACGGCAGCGACGACGGCACGAATGCCGTCCTTGCACAGCTCCTCGACAGCACCGTGCGCGTCGTGGTGCACCCGAAGAACAAGGGGAAGGGTGCGGCCGTTCGCACCGGGCTCGAAAACGTCACCGGCGACCTCGTCGTGATTCAGGACGCCGACCTCGAGTACGACCCCGAGGACTGGCCGAAGCTGTTGGCGCCGATGCTGAACGGCAAGGCCCGGGTGGTGTACGGCTCGCGCTTCACCGGCGAGCGCCGGAACATGCTGTTCCTGCACTGGTTGGGGAACCGGTTCCTCTCGCTCGTGACGAACGTGCTCTACAACACGACGCTCTCCGACATGGAGACCTGCTACAAGCTCTTCGACCGCGGCGTGCTCGCAGGTGTGAACATCGTCGCCGACCGGTTCGAGTTCGAGCCCGAGATCACCGCCAAGGTGCTGCGGCAGAAGATCCGGATCTACGAGGTTCCGATCTCGTACGCGGGCCGCGAGCCCGAGGAGGGCAAGAAGATCACCTGGCGCGACGGGCTCGTGGCGCTCTGGACGCTCGTGAAGTATCGCGTCGTGGAGTGAGGTCATCGATGGGGCGTCTGCGGGAGAGGGATCGGTGAGGGTCGGGATCAACGCCGAACCGCTCTTCCAACGGGTCGCCACCGGCGCCGGTGTGTACACCCTCTCGCTGTGCACTGCGTTCGCCGACATCGGACACACGACCGATCTCCTCCTCTTCCACGCCGCCCACGCGCTCGTCCCTGCCGATGTTCAGGCGCTACCGCTGCGCCGTTGCGCCTTCCCGCTCGAACGCGAGGCGCTCTACGCCTCGTGGACCGAGGCTCGGCGCCCGCCTCCGCAGACGGTATGCGGGCCTCTCGACGTGGTGCACGCTCCCGGCCCGATGCTGCCGCCCGGCGGCGCGGCCGCGCTCGTGGCCACCGTCCACGACCTCGCGCCGTTGCGCTTCCCCGAGCGGTACCCGCGCGGCGCGCGCCTGTCCCTCAAGCGGGGGTTGCGGTTCGCGACGCGGGAGGCCGACCGCATCATCTGCCCGTCGTACAGCACTGCCGACGAGGTGCAGGAGCTGCTCGGGGTCGAGCGTGACCGCCTCCGCATCGTCCCCCACGGAGTGGCGATGCCCGACTGCGACGAGGAGTCGGCCCGCGAGTTCGTCGCCGGTCGCGGGATCACCGAGCCGTACGTGCTCTGGCTCGGGACGCAGGAGGAGCGCAAGAACGTCGTGGCGGTGCTCGACGCGTTCGAGCGGGTGGCGCGGCGCGACCCCGAGGTCATGCTGGTCGTCCATGGGCCCCAGGGCTGGCTCGGCGCCGAGGTCGCCGACGGGATCCGCCGGCGCCGCCTCGAGCACCGCACGCGCGTGAGCGAGGGCGGGCTGACGCGCGCCGAGCTGGCCGCGCTCTACTCCCGGGCGGCGGTGTTCGTGTTCCCGTCGATCTACGAGGGCTTCGGGCTCCCGGTGCTCGAGGCGATGGCGTGCGGTGCCCCCGTGGTCACCTCGGACCGTTCCGCGATGCCCGAGTCCGCGGGCGACGCGGCCGTGCTCGTCGACCCCGACGACCACGACGAGATCGGTGACGCCCTCGCCCGGCTCCTCGCGGACCCCGACGCCCGGGCCGACCTCGCCCGGCGCGGTCGCGAGCGCGCCGCCGGGTTCGGCTGGAACGTCACCGCTCGCCGCACCTGGGACGTCTACGAGGAGCTCGTCGGCTCGTGAGCCAGCCCCGCTGGGCCGCGGTGGTGGTGAACTACGAGTCGGGCTCGCACCTGCTGGTCTGCGTCCGCTCCCTCCTCGCCGACAGCAGCGGCGGAGGCCCGCCCGAGGTGGTGGTGGTCGATCACGGCTCGGCCGACGGATCGGTGGAGGAGCTCGTCGAGGCGCTGCCCGACGTGCAGGTGCTGCGAACGGCCAACCGCGGCTACGCCGCCGGTGCCAACCAGGGGATCGCCGCCACCACCGCGCCGATCGTCGCCGTGTGCAATCCCGACGTCGTGGTCGAGCCCGGCGCCGCCGCCACCGTGCTCGCCCGCTTCGACGCCGAGCCCGATCTCGGTGCGGTCGGGCCCATGGTGCGCAACCTCGACGGCTCGCCCTACCACTCGGCCCGCGTCGTGCCCACGCTGCCCGACACGGTCGGCCACGGCCTGCTCGGGCTCGTGCGACCCGACAACCCGTACACGCGGCGCTACCGGGAGCTCGACGTCGACCCCTCGCGGCCCCGCGACGCCGACTGGGTGTCGGGGGCGGCGGTGTGGCTGCGGCGGGACGCGCTGGCGGCGGTGGGCGGCTGGGACGACCGCTACTTCATGTACGTCGAAGACGTGGACCTCTGCTGGCGGCTCCGCCAGGCCGGCTGGCGCGTTGCCTACGAGCCCGCCGCCGCCGTCACCCACGCCCGGGGCGCCAGCACCGCCCGCCACCCCTACCGCATGATCCTGGAGCATCACCGGTCCCTGGCCCGGTTCGCGGCCAAGCGCTGGCACGGCATCCGCCGCCTGCTCCTCGGCCCCGCCGTCGTGTTCCTCGCGGTGCGGGCCGCGCTCGCGATGGCCGTGCACGCCCTCGGGCTCGCCGGGCGCGAGGGCCGAACCGCAGGGGTCAGCGGGTAGCCTGGAGCCCGAGATGTCCAAGCCCAGCAACCGCTACGCCCGGGCGCAGGCCCGGGCTCGTTACCGTAAGCCCAAGCGCCGCAGCTCCTCGCTCGTGTGGAACCTGGCGATCGCCGTGATCGTGATCGCCGGGGTGGGGCTCATCGTGCTCTCCCGGACCGGAGGCTCGAGTGATACGGCCCCGAAGGTCGGCGACCACTGGCACGCCCAGTTCGACGCGTTCGTGTGCGGCGAGTCCCAGCCCGTGGCGGCCGAGTTCGAGACGTCCACCGACGGCTCCCGCGTGGGCGTCCACACCCACGGCGACGGCTTCATGCACATCCACCCGTTCACCAGCGGCGAGTCGGGCGACGACGCCACGGTCGGGCGCTTCCTCGACTACCAGGGCTTCGAGATCGGTGAGGACTCGTTCGACCTGTGGTTCGGGTCCCAGAGCAACGGCGACCCCTGCCCCGACGGCCAGGCCGGCGTGGTGCGCTGGTCCGTGAACGGCGAGGAGCAGGACGGCAACCTGTCGGACTACAAGCCCCAGGACGGCGACAAGATCGTGGTCGCGTTCCAGCCCGAGGGCCAGGAGATGCCGGCGCCGGCGGACCGCACCCAGACCCAGGACTGACCGGCCGGTGCGGGCGATCGTGCTGGTCGGGGGCGAGGGCACCCGGCTGCGGCCGCTCACCTTCACGATGCCGAAGCCGCTCCTGCCGATCGGCAACGTGCCCTTCCTCGAGCGCCAGCTCGCGTGGCTCGGTCGCCACGGGGTCGACGACGCGGTGCTCTCTCTCGGATACCTCCCCGACGCGTTCGTGGCGCACTTCCCGGACGGGCGCTACCGCGGCATGCGACTCCACTACACGGTCGAGGAGCAGCCCCTCGGCACCGCCGGCGGCATCCGCTTCGCCGCCGACCAGGCCGGGATCGACGAGCGCGTGATCGTGTGCAACGGCGACGTGCTCACCGACCTCGACCTCGGCGCCATGGTGCGCTTCCACGACGACCGGGCCGCCGCCGCCACCATCTCGCTCGCCCGGGTCCCGGACCCGTCCGCGTTCGGCGTGGTGCCCACGGGCGAGGACGGCGAGGTGCGGTCGTTCGTGGAGAAGCCGCCGCCGGGGAAGGCGCCGACCGACTGGATCAACGCCGGTACCTACGTGCTCGAGCCGTCGGTGCTCGACCGGATCCCGCCGGGGGAGACCGTCTCGATCGAACGCGAGACCTTCCCGAGGCTCCTCGACGAGCCCAAGCGACTGTTCGCGTTCCCGAGCGATGCGTACTGGCTCGACATCGGGACACCCGAGAAGTATCTGGAGGCCCACGCCGACGTGCTCGCCGGTCGGATCGGACCGGCATCGCTCCCCGCCGATGCCGTGGAGCGGTCCCCGGGTGTGTGGTGCCAGGGCGAGGTCGCGGTCGCGGCCAGCGCCGTCGTGCAGGCGCCGGCCCTCATCGGTGCCGGCACCACCGTCGGCGCCGGAGCGCGGGTGTCGGGCTCGGTGCTGGGCGCCGGCTGCACCGTCGAGGTGGGCGCGCGCGTCCTGCGCTCGGTGCTCCTCGACGGCGCCCGCCTGGGCCCCGAGGCCGAGGCCGTCGACGCCGTCATCGGCCCCGAAGCGGTGCTCGAGCACGACGTGATCGCCAGCGACCACACGGTCGTGGGCGCGGCGGCCGTCGTGGCCGCCGGCTCGCGCGTGGCCGGGGCACGTATACACGTCCCGGACGCGTCGCCGGCGCGATGATGCCGCGGCGATGAGAGCGCTCGTCACCGGCGGTGCCGGATTCATCGGATCGGCCCTCACGGACCGGCTGCTGGCCGAGGGATCCTCCGTCGACGTGGTCGACGACCTCTCGACCGGCTCGCTGGCCAACCTGGCCGACGCCCGCGCCCAACGGAGCGGGCGGTTCCGCTTCCACCGCCTCGACATCCGGGCGCCGGCGATGGTCGACCTGATCATCCACCGGCGGCCCGAGATCATCTTCCACCTCGCCGCCCAGGCCGACGTCCGCGTCTCCGTCGCGCGCCCGACGCTCGATGCCGAGGTGAACATCATCGGATCGCTCAACGTCTTCCAGGGGGCGTTGTCGGCCGGCACCGGGAAGGTGGTGTTCGCGGGCTCGGGCGGCACACTCTACGGCGTTCCCGAGGACCTGCCCGTCCGCGAGGGTCATCCCCAACGGCCGGTGTCGCCCTATGGCGTCGCCAAGAAGGCGGTGGGCGACTACCTCCACTACTACCGCGAGGTCCACGGCCTCGAGTACACCGTGCTCGCGCTCGCCAACGTGTACGGCCCCCGCCAGGATCCGCACGGCGAAGCCGGGGTGGTCGCGATCTTCGCCGGCAAGCTCCTGGCCCGGGAGCGGCCGACGATCTTCGGCGACGGCGAGCAGACCCGCGACTTCGTGTTCGTCGACGACGTGGTCGACGCCTTCTACCGGTCGGCGGAGAAGGCCGGTGGCCTCATCGTGAACATCGGCACGGGAGAGGAGACCTCCGTTCAGCAGCTGTTCGACCGGATGGCGCGTGTGACCGGGTTCAAGGATCCGGCGCACTACGCGCCCGTGCGTCCCGGCGAGTTGCAGCGCTCCGCGCTCGACCCCGGCCGCGCCGCGATCCACCTCGGTTGGAAACCCTGGACTCCACTCGACGACGGTCTGCGCAAGACCCTCGAGTGGTTCCGCGCCCGCTGACCGGATCAGCGGTAGGCGCGCAGCTCGCCGAGCGGGACGGGGGGTCGGGGGCGGGCCACGTAGTCCGGGGCCGGTCGCCCGACGAGGACGAGCGCGTGCGGGAGCCAGTCGCGGGGGAGCGCGAGCGCGTCGCGGGCCTCCTCGGGACAGAAGATCGGCGCCGCCACCCAACAGGACCCCAGGCCGGTGTCGGCGGCCGCGAGCATGAGGTTCTCCACCGCGGCCCCGAGCGACAGCAGCGCCATCCCCCATTCCGCCCGGCGGCGGTCGTCGTCGGGGTAGCGGTCGAGTCCGTCCCAGGTGAGGCAGCCGAGCACGAGCGCGGGGGCGCGCGTGATCTTGGCGTGCGACGCGCCGATCAGCTCGTCGATGCGGATCGCGTCGACGCCGTCACCGGCGAGGTCGCGCCGCCACCGTTCCCCCATGCCGTCGGCGAGCGAGCGCTTGCCGTCGGCATGGTCGACCACCACGAACCGCCACGGTCGCGAGTGATGCGGCGCCGGCGCCAGGCACGCCGCCTCGACGAGGCGGTCGAGCTCGGCCCGGTCGACCGGCGCGGGAAGGAACGCCCGGATCGACCGGCGGGCCTCGACGAACCCGGGCACGGCGCGGCCGGTCACCGGAAGAGGTCGTCGGCCGGGGGGCGCACGAGCTCACGCGCCGAGCCCTCCCGGCGCCACGACGGGTCGAGACCGCGCACGATCGCGGCCGGCACGCCCGCCGCCTTGCCCATCACCAGCTCGGCGGCCGCCGCCACCTCGTCTGCCACCGCCACCTCGGTCACCTGGAGCTCGCGACCCCGACCGTCGTGCTCGCCCCGCAGGTCGACGACCGCCGCCAGGCCCGATACCCCGATGGCGACGTCGGTGAGACCCTCGCGCCAGGCCCGCCCGAACGTGTCGGACACGACGACGGCGACGTCCACTCCCGCGACGGCGCGGATGCCGTCGCGGATCCGCTTGGCCGACCGGTCGGGCTCCACGGGCAACAAGGCCGCCCAGCCCTCGTCGACGTTCGAGAGGTCCACGCCGGCGTTGGCGCACACGAAGCCATGGCGGGTCTCGCTGATGATGAGCTCGGCGCGCCGCCGCAGGACGCGGACCGACTCGGACTCCACGAGCCGGCGGCGGGCGCCGGCGTCTGCCGGATCGAGGCGCACGAGGCGGTTCTCGGCCTTCGACACGACTTTCTGGGTGACCACCAGGCAGTCGCCGTCGAGGAGCGGAGTTCCCTGGGCGCGTGCGGCGGCGGCGGCGAGCTCGGCGACGACGTCGCCGGGACGGATCTCCGGGATCCCCTCGACGGGGATCACCGCGAGCGGGTTCACGCCACCGCGTCGAGCGTGTGGCGCGCCAGCGCGGCGGCGACGCGTGCGTCGCGCATCAAGGTGTCGGCGACCACTGCTCGCACGCCGAGCTGCTCGACCTCGGCGGCCCGACCGGCGTCACCGGCGTCGATGACGAGCGTGCCGCAGAACTCGGCGTAGGCCCCGGCGACGCCGACGCACGACACCTCGATACCGAGCGGGCCCATCAGCCGGTCGGCCGGTCCCTTGACGGGCGCGCCGGCGACGATCGGGCTCACGCCCACGACCCGGTCGCGCCGCCGGACGAGCGCCTCCCGGATGCCCGGGACGGCGAGGATCGGCCCGATCGAGATCACCGGGTTGCTCGGGCACACGAGGATGGTGTCGGCGGCGTCGAGTGCCGCGAGCACGCCCGGTGCCGGTGACGCGAGATCGGCGCCCTCGAAGCGCACCGCCGCGACCGGGGGCTCGGCCCGGTGGCGGACGAACCATTCCTGCATCCGCAGCTCGGTGGGGGGGTCGCCGCCCGCGAGACGGGCGTCGATCCTGGTCGCCACCCGGTCGTCGCTCATCGGCACCAGCCGGGCGGCGACCCCCCACGCGGCCGCCAGCTCGGCGGTGACCCGGGTGAGGGTGACGCCGTCCTCGCGGAGCCGGTGCGTGCGGTACAGGTGGGTGGCGAGATCGCGATCGCCCAGCCGGAACCACGTGGGCGCACCGAAGCGGTCGAGGGCGTCCATGCACGCGAAGGACTCGCCCGCGAGGCCCCAACCCGTCTCGGGGTTCTCGACGCCGGCGAGCGTGTAGGTGACGCTGTCGATGTCGGGGCACACGAGGAGACCGTGGAACCAGTCGTCGTCGCCGGTGTTGACGACGACGGTCACGTCGCCGGGCGCCACGACCTGGACGAGCCCACGCAGGAAACGCGCCGCCCCGACCCCTCCTGCCAGCGCCGTCAGCACGGTCGAAAGCGTAGAGGAGGCGACGGGGCACCCCCGTGCCCGGTCGCGCCACGGCCCCCCGAAGGGGGCCGCAGCGCAGGGGGGACCGGGGTGGGGGACCGCTCAGGCGGCGCGCCCCACGAGGTCGCGGGCACGGGCGGCGCCGGCCTCGACGGCCTGCATCACCTGCGCGGGAACCGTCTGCAGCTGCTCGACGAGGGGCTCGACGCGTCCCTTCACGTCGCCGACGAAGGGCTCGACCCGCTCGCGCACCTCGGTGCTGAATGCCACGGCGGTGTCCTTCACGTCCTGGGCCTGGCGGCTCACCGTCGTCTTGGCCTTCTCGAGCTGGACCGGCAGCGCGGCCTGCGCCTCACGGCGTCGTACCTGCGCCTGCTGGAACGCCTGCACGCCGACGCCCACGGTGACGTACGCGGCGTCCTGGATGGTCTTGGTGATGTCCATGATCACGTTCCTCTCGGGTCGGCGTCTCGGAGCCTCGGTGGGGGCTTCCCTTGTGCTTACCATGGTACGCCCTCTGATAAACAATTGCAAGCACTCGTGACCACGGTCACGAACGGTGCCATTGGTAGGTTGCGGGCGTGACCACCGGGGACCCGTCCGACGGGCACACCGTCCGCCCGCCGGCCCTCCCGGATCCGGGGAGTGGCGTGGGGGCGGGCCCGGCGCCGGGCCGGGTGAGAGCACCGGAACCCGAGGTGCCGGCGGTGCTGGCGCTGGTGGTGACCCACGATCCCGGCGTCTGGTTCGAGGAGACGCTCGCGTCGCTCGCCCGCCAGGACTACCCCGGGATGCGCGTCCTCGTCGTCGACGTCGGGTCCCGGGAGGATCCGAGCGCCCGGGTCCACGCCCAGCTGCCCGATGCCACCGTGCGGCGCCTCCCGGGCGACGCCGGGTTCGCCGCCGCCGCCAACGAGGCCCTCGAGGTGCTCGTCGGGGTGCCCTTCCTCCTGGTCTGCCACGACGACGTCGCCCTCGACCCGGGCGCGGTTCGGCTCCTGGTGGAGGAGGCCTACCGGTCGAACGCCGGCGTCGTCGGGCCCAAGCTCGTCTCCCACGACGATCCCCAGGTGCTGCTCGAGGTCGGCCGGCTCATCGACCGGTACGGCGCGCCTCACACCGGCATCGAGCCCGGAGAGCTCGACCAGGAACAGCACGACGCCGTCCGGGACGTGTTCTACGTGTCGAGCGCGACGATGCTCGTGCGCGCCGACCTCTTCCGCGAGCTGAGCGGCTTCGACCGCGCCACGTATCCCGGAGCGGAGGACCTCGACCTGTGCTGGCGGGCGCGACTGGCCGGCGCGCGCGTCCTCGTCGCACCCGACGCCCGTGTACGGCACCGCCAAGCCGCCACCGAACGCGGTCCCCTCGATCGGGCCACGATCCGGGCGACGGCGCGCAGCCGGGTCCGAACGGTCCTCTCCTGTTACTCGTTCTGGACGCTGGTCCGTGTCGTGCCTGTCGGCCTCGTGCTCGCGATGAGCGAGGCGGTCGTGTCGATCGTCACCCGTCGTCGCGGCCGGGCGCGCGCCGCGCTGGGCGCGTGGTGGTGGAACTTCCGCCACCTCGGAACGGTGCGCCGGCGTCGCCGCAAGGTCCAGTCGCGCCGGCGGATCAGCGACAGCGAGCTCCGCGAGCTCCAGGTGCGCGGCAGCGCGCAAGTGCGCAGCTACCTCTCCGACCACCTCCACACCGAGGAGCGACTGCAGACGCTCGGTGCCGCCGGTCGCCAGGCCGTCGACGCCGCGTCCGCCGGGGCACGCCAGCCGGTCGCGATCGCCTGTGTCGCAGTGCTCGTAGTGTTGCTCGTCGGTTCCCGCGACCTGATCTCCCAGGGCGTGCCGGCCGTGGGTTCGCTCGCCCGCTGGCCGGGCATGTTCGAGCTCCTCGACGCGTACGCCTCGGGCTGGCGCTTCACGGGGATGGGCTCGGCGGCGGCGGCGCCGCCCGCGTTCGTGGCCATGGCGGCGCTGGCTACACCCGTCTTCGGCGCCGTCGGGCTGGCCCGGACTCTGCTCGTCGTGGGTGCCATCCCGCTGGGCGCGCTGGGTGCGTACCGCGTCGCCCGCCCGATCGTGGGCGGGGCCGCGCCCGCGGCCGTCACCGCCGTCGCCTACGCCGTCAATCCCGTGCCGCGGAACGCCATCGCGGTCGGACGGCTCGGCCCGCTCGTGCTCTTCGCGCTCGGTCCGTTCCTCGTGGCGATGGTCCTGCGCGTGGCCGGCGGGCACGTGCGGTCGTACACCCGCCTCTACCTCGCGCTGGTGGTCGTCACCGCCGTGACCATGGCCTTCTTCGGGTTGACGCCCGTGTGGCTGCTGGCGGCCGCCGTGGCCATGCTCCTCGCCTCGCCCGTCGTCGGTGGCGCCCTGCCCGCGCTCCGCATGGTGATCGCCACGGTCGTCGCCTCGGTGGGTGCCGTGATGCTCCTGTTCCCGTGGCCGCTCGAGTTCGTGGGCGCCGACCGCGCCGCGTTCGGCTTTCTCTTTCGTCCCGACCTCTCGCTCTCCGACGTCCTGCGGTTCCAGACGGGACCGAGCGGAGCCGGCTGGGCGGCGTGGGGCCTCCTCGCCGCCGCCGTCCTCGCCCTCGCCATCGCCACCGGCGCTCGCCTGGCGTGGGCGGCACGCGCCTGGATGATGGCGCTCGTCGGGTTCGCGGGCGCCTGGCTCCCCGCTCGCTTCGCTCCCGACGAATGGGTGCCCGCACCCGAGGCGGCGCTGTCGTTGGCCGCGCTCGGGGTCGCGCTCGCGATCGGGGTCGGGGTGGCGGCGCTCGTGGAGGGCGACCTGCGCCAGTTCCGTTTCGGGTGGCGCCAGCCCGTCGTGGCCGTCGCGGGGATCGGAATGGTCGCGGCCCTCTTCGCGTTCGCCGCCGACGCCGCCGACGGCCGCTGGCACGCTCCCTCCGAGGACTGGGACCAGGCACTGGGCTTCCTGCGCGCGGAGGAGTCCGAAGGCGGCTTCCGCGTGCTCTGGGTGGGTGACTCGCAGGTGCTCCCCCTCGACCCGGTCATCACGCCGGGTGGCGTCGGCTACGTGCTGACGCGCGACGGGCCCGGCGATGCGCTCGGGCTCTACCCCGCGCCCGAGCAGGACGCCGATCGGGTCGTCGCCTCCGCCGTCGACCTCGTGGGCGACCAGCGCACGAGCCGGATCGGTCATCTCGTCGCACCGATGGGGGTGCGCTACGTCGCGATGCCGAGCCGGTCGGGACCGGGCGCCGAGACGGTGGCGAACCCGCCGGCCGCGGTAGCGGCGGCGTTCGACGACCAGACCGACCTCGTGCGGCTCGGCACCGACCCCGGGATCGTGCTCTACGAGAACATCGCGTGGGCGCCCACTCGCGCCGACGTGCCCGAGGCCGAGGCCGCCGATCTCCCGCTCGACTCGGGCAATCCGCTCCGCGCCGCGCAGCGCACCGACCTCACCGGCGCCGAGCCGCTGCGAGGACCCGTCACCGGCTCGGCGCCGGCCGCGCCGGGGACCGTGTTGTGGAGCGAGGCGTTCGACGACGACTGGCAGGCCCGCTCGGGCGGCGAGCGCCTCGACCACGTCGAGCCGTTCGGGCTCGTCAACGGCTACGTGCTCGCCGAACGCGGGTCGGTGGCGATCACCTACGAGGGCCAGACGCGCCGGTACGGCATGCTCGCCGTGCAGGGAGCGCTCTGGATCGTCGTCCTGGTCGTCTGGTGGGTGTTCCGGCCCCACGCCCGGGACGAGCGCACGAGGAGGCGGTGATGACCGACCCCGCTTCCCGGCGCCGTTCTGCGCGTGGGCGGGTGAGTACGGGTATGGCCCGCCTCACGATCATCCTGGTCGTCGGGGCGGCGGTGGTCGCGGCGATCGTGTTCGACCGCACCGGCCCTGAGAGCGACCGTGCATCGGCCGACCCGCCCACCGACGCGCCGTCGGTTCCCCGTGCCGATGCGCTGTCGGCCTCCTGGTACTGCGCCGAGGGGACCGCCGCGGCCGACGAGCGCGCCGACGAGACCGTGCTGCTCGCCAACCTCGGCGACGACGACGCCGAGGCGCTCGTCACGGTGTACGACGCCCGCGAGGGCGATCCGGAGCCCGAACGCGTCGAGGTCCCGGCAGGCGAGCAGGTCGCCGTCGACATCACCGATCTCACCGACGAGCCCGAGATGCTCTTGCTCACCCGCGCGCTCGTGGGCCCGGGCGCAGTGGTGGAGGTGTTCGGCGGGCAGGTCGTCGTCGAGCATGCCGTCAGGAGTGGCGACGATCTCGCCGTGGGACCATGTGCGCGCGGCGCCGGCACGGAGTGGTTGTTCGCGGCCGGCACCACGGTTCGGGGCACGGAGCTCATGCTGAGCCTGTTCAATCCGTTCGGCGACGACGCGATCGTCGACCTGACGTTCCTCACCGACGCGGGAGTGCAGTCACCCGAGGGGGGCGAAGCGCTCAGCGTCCCGCGTCACACCCGCGTGACGATCCCGGTCCACGACCTCGTGCAGCGACAGGCCGAGGTGGCCACCTCGGTGAGCGCGCGCACCGGTCGTGTCGTCGCCGAGCAGCTGCTCACGAGTGACGGCAGCGAGATCCCCGCAGGGCTCGGCCTCTCGCTCGGCGCCGCCGCGCCCGCCGACTCGTGGGCCTTCCCCTACGGCTTCGTGAGCGCGGGGCGCACGCACGCCGTGAGCGTGGCCAACTTCGCCGACACCGGCACCGAGGTGGAGGTGAGCGTGGCGCTGGGCGATGCCGGCGCCGACGGGGAGGGCGAAGGCGAAGGCGACGCGGGGGCGGTCGAACCCCAGACCGTCCCGATCGGGCCGAGGTCGGTCTCGGTCGTGGATGTCGGCGGGTTCGTGCCGGTGGGCACGCCGTATGCGGTGGAGGTGCGCGCGGTCGGCGCCGGGCCGGTCGTGGCCGAGGAGCTCGTCACCGCCGAGGGGGACACCGAGGGAGGTCTCGCGCTCGACCTCGGCACGGCCGAACCTGCTCGACGGTGGGTGTTCACCGCGCCCGGCGACGCCGAGGCGGGGGTGATCATCGTCGCGTTCAATCCGGGCCCGACCGCGGCGACCGCTTCGTTGCTCACGCTGTCGGGAGGAGAGCTCGACCCCGTCGGCGGTTCCGAGGTGTCGATTCCCCCGGGCCGGCGGGCGTCGTTCGTGCTCGACGACCTGGAGATCGACACCGAGTCGGTCGTCGTGCTGGACGCAGGCCGGCCGGTGGTCGCCGAGAGGCTCGTGGGCATCGAGGGCGGGCGGTCCCTCTCGGCCGGCGTCCCGGACTTGGGGCGATGATCGGGGCGCGATGACCGGCCGTCTCGCCCTCGCCGCCGTGCTCGTGGTCGCGGCGCTGATCGTGGCGTGGATCCTGCAGCGGCGGCGGCCGGCGCCGCCGGTACGCGACGTGTACCCGGTGCCGCGCCAGCTCGACCGCACCGACTTCCCGCGCGCGGACGCACCCTGGCTCGTCGCTCTGTTCTCGTCGACGACCTGCGAATCCTGCCAAGGCCTCGCCGGCAAGATCGCGGCGCTGGAGTCGCCCGACGTCGTCGCCTGCGACGTGGAGTTCCACGCCCGGCCCGAGCTCCACCGCCGCTACGAGATCGCCGGCATCCCGACCACCGTGGTGGCCGACGTACAGGGCGTCGTGCGGGCCGCCTTCGTCGGCTCGGTCAGCGCCACCGACCTCTGGGCCGCGGTCGCCGAGGCTCGCGCTCCGGGTTCCACCCCCGAACCCGGACTCGGCGCGCTCGACTGACCGCCGGCGGCCGCACCCGTTCGTTCTCCGCGTGACGCCGAACGTCAGTCGCGGGCGGGAGCGGGCTCGCTCTCGGGCTCGGCTTCGGGCTGGGGCCGAGGCTCGGCCGCGCCTTCGGGCTCGGTGGTCATGCCGCCGACGCCGTCGACCACGTCGTCGAGCGACTGGCCCTCGGCGGGGGGCTCGACCTCCGCCTCCGTGCCGTCGGCGCGCTGCACCAGCCGGGGACCGCCGACGCGTCGGCCCGCCGCCTCGTCGACCAGGCGCGCGACCTCGTCGCCGTCGAGCGTCTCGTGCTCGAGCAGGGAACGGGCGACGGCTTCGAGGCCGGCGCGGTTCTCGCTGAGCACGCGCCGGGCACGGTCCTCCTCCTCGCGGAGGATCCGCTCGACCTCCTCGTCGATGACCCGGGCCGTGTCGTCGGAGTAGTCGCGCGTGTGCACGAGGTCCTCGCCGAGGAACACCGCGCCCTGCGACCCCCAAGCCATCGGGCCGATGCGATCGGACATCCCCCATTCGCGCACCATCTTGCGAGCGAGCTCGGTGCAGCCGACGAGGTCGTTCTGCGCGCCGGTCGACAGGTGCCCGTACACCAGCTCCTCGGCCATGCGCCCACCGAGGCGGACGACGAGCGAGTCGGTGATGTACTCCTTCTTGTAGATGTGCTTCTCCTCCAGCGGCAGCTGCTGGGTCACGCCCAGCGCCATGCCCGTGGGGAGGATCGTCACCTTGTGCACGGGGTCGGCGTGCTCGAGCACGTACGCGAGAACGGCGTGGCCGCCCTCGTGGTAGGCGACCACCTCCTTCTCCTCCTCCGAGAGTGCCATCGATTCGCGCTTGAGCCCCATCATCACGCGGTCACGCGCAGCGTCGAAGTCTTCGGCGTGGATCTCGTGCTGACCGCGGCGAACCGCGAACAGGGCGGCCTCGTTCACGAGGTTGGCGAGATCGGCGCCGCTCATCCCGGGAGTGCCGCGGGCGAGGATGTCGATGTCGACGTCGTCGGCCATCTTCTTGTCGCGGAAGTGCACCTTGAGGATGGCGACCCGTTCCTCCTGGGTGGGGAGCGGAACCATGATCTGGCGGTCGAAGCGGCCCGGGCGCAGGAGCGCGGGGTCGAGCACGTCGGGCCGGTTGGTTGCGGCCATCATCACGATGCCCTCGGTCGCCTCGAACCCGTCCATCTCCGCGAGCATCTGGTTGAGCGTCTGCTCCCGCTCGTCGTGCCCGCCCCCGAGGCCGGCACCGCGCTTGCGGCCGATCGAGTCGATCTCGTCGACGAAGATGATCGCGGGCGCCTGCTTGCGAGCCGTCTGGAAGAGATCGCGCACCCGCGCCGCGCCGACACCCACGAACATCTCCATGAAGTCGGAGCCCGTGACCGACACGAACGGCACACCCGCCTCGCCCGCGACCGCTCGTGCGATGAGCGTCTTGCCCGTCCCGGGCGGGCCGACGAGGAGCACCCCCTTCGGGATCTTGGCCCCGATCTCCTTGAACTTGCCCGGGTTCTTCAGGAAGTCGACGACCTCCGTGATCTCTGCCTTCACCGGTCCGTAACCGGCGACGTCGGTGAACTTCGTCTTGGGCTTCTCGGTCGAGTACACCTTCGCCCGGCTGCGCCCGATGTTCATCACGGCGCCCATCTGGCCGGCCTGGCGGCGGCTGATCCACACGAACAGGAGGATGATCAGCCCGATGGGCAGCAGCCACACGAGCACCTGACCGAGGATGCTCTCGCCCTCGCGCTTGTACTTGACGTCGACGTCGTGCTCCCGGAAGAGCTCGAGGTCGCTCTCCTGGAAGTCGTCGTTGGGTCCCGAGCTGGAGAACTGGTCCTTGCCGTCGACCGGTTCGGTGAACGTCCCCGTGATGCTGCCGTTCGACGGGTCGTATTCGATGCTCTCGACCTCGTCGTCGCGCACCGCTTCCCTGACCTCGGAGTAGGTGAGGTCGACCTTGTCGGACTCACCCCCTGCCAGGTTGAGGAGCAGGAACCCGCCGACGAGGACGGCGATCAGGATCCACGGGGCCCATCGGGTCCACGACGACGGTGGAGGGGCGCCCGGCCCGCCGCGCGGACCCGGGCGCGGGGGGCCGCCCCGCTGTTGGCCGTCGGGCGGCATGTCGTTCGGAGGCTTTCCCATCACTGCCATCGTACGGCCCGGGCGGGCCCCTCTCGCCCCGCGTCCACGCGCGGCGCGCGAGAACGACCTTGACCCTTCGGGGGGCTCGTGGTACGGTGCGTCCGTCCTCCGGAGAGGCGGGCCGAAAGGTCAGTCACTTCGGAGGGCATTTTTCGTTCCCGGACGCTCACGTCCTGGCGGGTCGCGCGGCCTCCGATACCGTGACCGGTGCATGGACGCCCCTCCGGCACCGCCCCGCGTGCGCTGGGGCCTCCCCGACGTCGCTCTCGCCTGGGTCGCCGGGCTCGTCGGCGCCGTCGTGCTCGGTGCCCTCGCGATCGGCGTGCTCGACGTCCCCGACGACGACGTCGGCGACGACGTCGGCGTGCTCCTCGCCACCATCGTGGGCCAGACCGCAGCCGTGGTCGCCGTCCTCTTCGCCGTCGCCCGGGCGAAGGGCCGAGGCAGCCTGCGGCGGGACTTCGGTCTCACGGTGCGCCTCGGCGACGCCGGGTGGCTCGCCGCCGGCGTCGGCATGCAGATCCTGCTCCGCCTCGCCCTCTGGCCGATCGCCCACCTCGCCGAGGGGGACGACGCCCAGTCGGTCGTCGAGCTGCTCGAGGACGCAGCCGGCCCCGGGCTCGTGCTCTTCGGAGTCGCGGTCGTGGTGCTCGCGCCGCTGGGCGAGGAGCTGCTCTTCCGGGGGGCGTTGCTGCGCGCCCTCCTCCGGCGCACGACGCCCGCGTGGGCCGTGTTCGGCTCGGCGCTCGTCTTCGCGCTCGTGCACCCGTTGGGCGATCCCGGCGTCGGCTCGGTGATCGTGGTGCCGGCGATCCTCGCCCTCGGCGTCCTGTCGGGCTACCTGGCCGTGCGCAGTGGCGACCTCTCGCGCTCGATCATGCTCCACGCCGGCTTCAACCTCTTGACCGTCCTGGCGCTCTTCGCCGACTGATCCGGCCCGGCCCAGCCCCGCTCCACGAGCCGCTCCGGGGCGGGTGTCCGGTTTGGGACCAACGGTGGCAATCGTTACCTTCCGGCTCAAGTTCTCGCGCCGGAACGCCGTTGATCCTGGTGGCGGTCGAGGCACTCGGGAGGCCGACATGCGCTGCACCACCTGTTCGAATGGCGCCCTCGTCGAGATCCGGATGCGGGTCGGCGGCGCCGACGTGAGGTTCCGCCGCTGTGGTCGGTGCGAGACCCAGGCGTGGGAGACCGGCGACGGCCCCGTGGGCCTGACCGCGGTGCTCGACCTGGCTCGCGTCCGCGCCTGACGGCCAGCGCGCCGGGCCGTTGCGCCCACGCGGGCGGCACATTCCGTGACCGGGACGGGCGCGCCGCGCCTGCCAAGCTGGCGCCGATGGGCGCCCCGACGTCGGTGGTCGACGCGCCCGCGGCTCAGGCGGGCCACCGCAGCGGCGCCGAGACCGGGCGACCCTGGTACGTGCGCCTGGAGGCGTGGGCCGGTCTGGCGATCCTGGCGGCGTGCTGCGTCTTCGTGCTGCTCCAGCAGCAGCTGCACCTGATCCTCCGCGACACGACCACCGCCGGCGGCGACACCGGCGCTCATGTCTGGTGGCCCGCCTACCTCCGCGACCACCTCCTGCCCCAGTGGCGCCTCGGCGGGTGGACGCCCGACTTCTATGCCGGGTTCCCCGCGGGCCAGTTCTACTTCCCGCTCCCGGCGCTCCTCGTCGTCGTGCTCGACGTGGTCGTCCCCTACAACGTCGCGTTCAAGGTCGTCACCGCGCTGGGCCCCGTGCTCCTGCCGGTCGGCGCCTACGTGCTCGGCCGGGGCCTGCGCGCTACCCGCCCCGCCCCCGCGGCGATGGCCCTGGCCGCCACGGCGTTCCTGTTCTTCAAGGGCGCCCCCGGCACGGACCCGGAGGCGATGAGCATCGCCGGGAACCAGCGCATCATGGGCGGGGTCCTCGCCAGCAACCTCGCGGGGGAGTTCTCCTTCACGATCGCGCTCGCGATCGCGCTCGCGTTCCTCGGCACGCTCGCCTGGGCGCTGGATCATCGCCGGCGGGCGTGGCTCCCCGCCGTGCTCCTCGCCGCGACGGTGCTCAGCCACCTCGTCGTCGGGGTGTTCGCCGCAGTCGGCGCCGTGATCGTCTGGCTCGCGCACCGTCCCGTGCGCAACTTCTGGCTCGCCCTCACGATCGGCGGGGTCGGGACCCTGCTCACCGCCGTCTGGACGCTGCCGCTGTTCGTGACCCTCGGCTACACGAACGACATGGGGTACGAGACGATCCGTGAGTACGTCACCTACCTCTTCCCTTCGTACTTCTGGTACCTCTACCCGCTCGTGGCCGTCGCCCTCGTGGTGGCGGTGTGGCGTCGCTCCTGGTGCACCCTCGAGGTGGCCGCCCTCACCGCCGCGATGGGGATCGTGTTCCGCGTCTGGGACGTATTCGACACCCCCGCGTGGAACCTGCGGTTCCTGCCGTTCTGGTATCTGGGGCTGTACCTGCTCGCGGGCATGGGCGCGGCCGACGTCATCCGCGGGGCCGCGTGGGCGGCGGCGCGCACGGTCGACGACGACTGGTGGACGCGATCCGAACCCGGGCCCGACCTCGACGCGGGGGCGGAGGCGCATCCGGCGCCCGAGCCCGAGCCCGGGGCGGAGACCGAGCCGGAGCCGCGCCGGGCGACCGCGGGCATGATCCGGTCGCTGACGGTGATCGCACTCTCGGTCGTGCTCGGCGCCGCCGTGCTCGTGCAGCTGCACCGCACGCGGTCCTTCCTCGACTTCTGGGCCCGGTACAACTACACGGGCTACGAACGCGCCGACTATCTCGTGGCGCCGACGGGCAAGAGCAGCGACGAGTACTTCGAGTTCGTGGAGACCGCCGACGCGCTCCCGCCGGGGCGCATGGTCTGGGAACCCGACTCGGAGGCGATCGGTGCCTACGGCACGTCCCTCGCGCTGATGCTCCTTCCGTACTGGACCGACGGGCGCATCCCGTCGATGGAGGGCGTCTACTACGAGGCTTCGGCCACCGCCCCGTACCACTTCCTCGCGGTCGCGACCCTGAGCGCCCCCGGCAAGGCCTCCAACCCCGTGCGGGGCCTCCCCTACCGGACGATCGAAGACTTCGACCTCGGCGTCCGCTACCTCCAGCTCCTCGGGGTGAGGTACTTCGCGGGCGAGTCGATTGCCGCCAAGGAGCGCGCCGACGCCAACCCCGACCTCGACCTCGTCGCCGGGGTACCCGATCTCGACGGGCGCGCCCCCCTCGGTTGGAACGTCTACGAGGTCGCCGACGCCCCGCTCGTCGAGCCGTTGACCTCGGAACCCGTCGTCGTGGAGGGGGTCGGCCCGGGCGACTGGCGCGACGAGGTGGGGGTGCCGTGGTTCAACGACCCCGCCGACCTCGACGGCTTCCTCGCTGCCGGGGGCCCTTCGGACTGGCCCCGCGCGCCGGCGGACGAGGCTCGCGAGCGCGCCGCCGAGACCGGGGCACTGCCCGACGTACGCGTCACCGCCATCGAGGAGACCGATGACTCGATCTCGTTTCGTGTGTCGCGCACCGGTGTACCCGTGCTCGTCAAGGCGTCGTACTTCCCAAACTGGACGGCCACGGGAGCCGAGGGGCCCTGGCGGGCGACACCCAACCTGATGATCGTCGTCCCCACCAGCGAGGAGGTCCGGCTGGAGTACGGCACCACTCCCGCGGAGTGGCTCGGCCGGGCCGGCACCGTCGCCGGGCTCGGAGGGGTGGTGGCGCTCGCCTGGTGGTGGCGCCCCCGCCGCCGCGGCGGCGACGACGTCGACGGTCAGGACGGCGAGCTGGGCGAGGCGGGGGAGGGGGAGCCCGCGGCGGTACCATGACCGCCCGGTCCGTTCGACCGTCCGGCGGCCAGTGAGATTGCGAGGTCTTCTTGGCAGCTCTCGACGCCATCTTCAAGGCGTACGACGTCCGAGGCGTCTACCCCGACCAGCTCGACGAGGGCGTTGCCCGCAGCGTGGGCAACGCCTTCGTGGCGTTCACGGGCGCCGATCGCGTGGTCGTCGGGCGTGACATGCGGCCGTCGTCGGAGCCGCTGGCGGCGGCGTTCGTCGACGGCGCCAGGCAGGCCGGCGCCGACGTCGTCGACCTCGGTCTGGCCTCCACCGATCTGTGCTGGTTCGCCTCGGGGTATCTCGACGCGCCCGCGGCGATGTTCACGGCCAGCCACAACCCGTCCGAGTACGGCGGCATCAAGCTCTCTCGCGCCGGGGCGGCGCCCGTCGGCGAGGAGACGGGCTTGGCCCAGATCAAGGGCGCGGTGGAGAGCGGTCTGTTGGAGCGGGCCGCCGAGCTCGGCAAGGTCGAAACGCTTGAACTGCTCCCCGAGTTCGCCGACCACGTCCGGTCCTTCGTCGACGTGTCGGCCCTGCGGCCGCTGCGCGTCGTCGCCGACACCGCCAACGGCATGGGCGGCCTCGTGGTGCCGGCGGTGTTCGACGGATTGCCGTTCGAGCTGTCGGTGCTGTACCCGGAGCTCGACGGCACCTTCCCCAACCATCCCGCCGATCCGATCCAGCCCGAGAACCTCCAGGACCTCCAGAAGGCCATCGTCGAGGGTGACGCCGACATCGGGCTGGCGTTCGACGGCGACGCCGACCGTGTGTTCCTCGTGGACGATCGCGCCGAGGGCCTCTCGGGTTCGCTGACGACCTCGATCGTCGCCAAGGGCATCCTCGAGCGCAATCGCGGCGAGACCGTCGTGCACAACCTGATCTGCTCGAAAGCGGTGCCCGAGATCATCCTCGAGAACGGTGGTACGCCCGTGCGCACGCGTGTCGGGCACTCGTTCATCAAACAGGTGATGGCGGAGACGGGCGCCGTCTTCGGCGGGGAGCACTCCGGGCACTACTACTTCCGCGACAACTACCGGGCCGACTCGGGCCTGGTCGCGGCGGTCGTCGCCCTCGGGGAGCTCTCGGCGGCCG
>DASUUL010000101.1:0-4121 GCA_036374115.1 Acidimicrobiia bacterium
GAAGCCGGGGTACATCTCGGTGTACTCGTAGGTCTCGCCCTCGATCGCCGACTTGAGGTTGTCGGCGGTGGCGCCGACAGCCACGCCCGTCACCGGGTCGCCGACCTCCGAGAGGAAGTCGAAGTGGCCGAAGGCGTGACCGGTCTCACCCTCGGCGACCGAGCGGAAGAGCGCGGCCACGTCGGGGTAGCCCTCCACGTCGGCCTTCTGGGCGAAGTAGAGGTAACGCCGGTTGGCCTGGCTCTCGCCGGCAAAGGCCTCCTTGAGGTTCTCGTGGGTCTTGGTGCCTTTCAGTGCGGGCATTCAGTTTCTCCTTGCGGTTGGGTCGTCGGTCAGGATCGGGTTCTCACGTGGAGCTGGGGGCGCTGGAGCCGGCGCAGTCGTCGCAGAGGCCGCGGAAGTTGACCTCCACCGACGACACCGAGAACCCGCGCCGCAGGCGGGCGGGCACGCGGAGAGCCGGTAGCTCGACGGGGAGGTCGCGGACCTTTCCGCAGGCGCTGCAGATCAGGTGGTGATGGGCGTGCTCGACGTTGGGGTCGACCCGGACGCTCCCGGTGCCGAGGTCGAGCAGGCTCACCTCGCCCATCGTCTCGAGGTCGTGGACGGTCTGGTAGACGGTCTTGAGGGAGATGGTGGGCATCTCCGAGCGGGCCGACTCGTAGAGCGCTTCCACGGTGGGATGGCCGTCGTCGCCGTGGAGCAGGCGACAGATCGCCTGGCGCTGCGGGGTCACCCGCAGCCCCAGATCCCGGAAGAGCGAGGTGAGCTCCTCGGCTGTCTTCATGGCCGAGAGCTTATCAACAACGATTGTCACCTGACAAACGGCGGCGAAGGCCCGGCACCACAGTCTCGAGGCCCTGCGGTCCGGATTCCGGACCCGTGGGCCTCGAGTCTGGGAAATCAGGCGGGGAGCGCGCCCTCCCCGAGCTGGCGGCGGAGGTCGGCCTCGAACTCGGCGACGGCGGCGCCGCAGTGCTCCGCCTTGAGGGCGGCGAGGCGCTGGTGGCCGGCGTCACGCTCGGCGTCCCACTCGTCGGCGAAGCGCCCGGAGGCGATGTCGTCGACGAGGCTGCGCATCGTGCCGACTACGTCGAGGGCGTCGTACGCACCCCGCCGCGACAGCTGTCCGTACTGGCTCGTGGGCGAGTGGTACTCCATCTGGGCCGCGAACCCCTCCTTGCGCAACAGCCCGTACGTGCGCTCGACCTCGCCCGACAGCACGAGCTCGGTGACGATCGCCTCCAGGGGCACGCCCTGCTCCAGCATCACCTGCACGAAGGCGTTGTTCACGTGGGTGAGGGCGGGCGACAGCGCCTGCTCCACCCCGAGGTCGAGGACCGCCTCCTGCCGGGGCGTCATCTCGATCGCGCCCTGGCGGAGGCCGCCCACGGCCCGGGCGAGCGCGAGGAGCCGCGCCGTCGCCGTACCCGTGCGGTCGTGGTGCACGCCCACGGCGGTGATGAACCCGACGCCCTCCTCGTAGCAGCGCCGCACCTCGGGGCCGAGCATGCGCGGAGCGATCATCCCGACGTCGCCGTCGGGATCGAAGCGGTCGAACGCGAGCGTGTAGCCACTGGCCACGACGGTGAGCGCGGTCGGCGACGGCTTGATCGGCAGCTCCGGGATGGCGTCGTCGGGGATCAGCACGCACACCACGTCGGCATCGCCGGCGGACTCGATCTCGAGCGTGTCGAAGCCGTCGGCCCGGGCCTGCTCCCGGCTGGCGTCGGCGCGCACGCACACCCGCACGTCGAGCCCCGAGTCGCGCAGGTTCAGCGCCCACGACCGTCCCTGGTTGCCGTAGCCGACGACCGCGACACTCGCGCCCTCGAGCGCGGACGGATCGGCGTCGTCGTCGTGGTAGATGGTGGTCACGGGTGCGTTCCTCCTGACGTGGCTACTTCGGTGGCGCGTACGTGCTCCCGCCGGCCTTCTGCATGGCGGCGACGGCTTCGTCCATGGTCATGAGCGGTGTCGTCTTGAACGCCTTCACCGCGCCTTTGGCCGCGACCGAGATCGAGAACGCGGCCGCACTCACGTTGTCGGGGAAGTCGACCACCGCCACCAGGTCGTACTCGCCGAACGCCAGGTAGCCGCTCTCGAGCTTCCCGCCGAGGCCTTCGATGGCCGGGCGTACCGCCTCGAGCCGGTCCTGCGGGGTGGTCGTCATCGTCGCCCACGATTCGGGCGTATAGGCGGTTTGGACCAGGTACTTGGGCATGGTCGACCTCCTTCTTCCTCTCGGAGGCCAGTCTCTACCTGCCCGCACGCGCCAGCCAGTCCTCCCGGAGCTTCGGCTTGCGGACCTTGCCGTTGGGGTCGCGGGGCAGCTCGGCGACGAACTCCACCACCCGCGGTCGCTTGTAGTCGGCAAGGTGCTCCCGGCAGTACGCGACCACCCCGTCGGCGTCGAGCGCCGAGCCTTCGCTGGCCTGGACGACCGCGTACAGGATCTCCCCCCACCGGTCGTCGGGCAGGCCGAGCACGGCGCAGTCGACGATCTCCGGGTGGCGGAACAGCGCCTCCTCGATCTCGCGCGGATAGATGTTCACGCCGCCCGAGATCACCATGTCGCTCTTGCGGTCCGTGAGATACAGGTAGCCGTCCTCGTCGAGGTAGCCGGCGTCGCCGACGGTGAACCAGTCGCCCCGGTGGGCGGCGGCGGTCTTGTCGTCGTCGTTGTGGTAGCGGAACGACGACGCCGCCGGCTTGGCGTAGACCGTGCCCACCTCCCCAGGGCCGAGCTCGTTGCCGTCGTCGTCGAGGATGGCGAACTCGTTCCCCGGGAACGGCTTGCCGACGCTGCCGGGGTGCTCGAGCCACTCCTGGGGAGTGATCACGGTGCCGCCACCCTCCGACGCGCCGTAGTACTCGAACACCTTCTCGGCTCCGACGAAGTCCATGAAGGCGCGTTTGAGCGGCACCGGGCACGGCGCGGCCGCGTGCATGACGATCTTCAGCGAGCCGAGGTCGAACGCCTCGCGCTCGTCTTCGGGCAGCTCGAGGATGCGGGTGAAGTTGGCGGGCACCATGTGCGTGTTCGTCACCCGCCAGCGCTCGATGAGCTCCAGCGCCTCCCGCGCGTCCCACTTGGGCATCACCACGACGGTCGCGCCGAGCGCGAGGTGCATCTGGGCCCAGAACTGGGGGCCCGAGTGGTAGAGGGGCCCGACCAGGAGATGCACGTCGTCGGGGCCGAGGCCCCACCGCTCTCCCGACGCGGCCACGCCGGCGGCGCGGCGGCGGAAGTCGTCCTCGCCGATGGCGACGCCCTTGGGGCGGCCGGTCGTGCCCGAGGTGTACGCCATCGTGGTGGGCCAGCCGTCGCCGATCTCGTCGGGCGCATCGACCTCGCCGGCGGCGGGTGCGGCCGCGAGCGCTTCGTCGTACCCGTCTCCGACGACGAGGCGCGGCACGTCGGCGACGTCGACGAGCGCGGGCTGGAGGTCGTTCGCGACGACGACCGCGGTCGCGCCCGAGTCGGACACGATCCAGCCCGCTTCGTCCGCCTTGAAGTGGATGTTGACGGGGACCGCGACCGCGCCGAGGCGGCCGGCGCCGTGCACGGCCTCGAAGAACTCGACACCGTTCGGCACCATCACCGCCACCCGGTCGCCGCGACGGACGCCGCGCGCGTGCAGCGCGTGGGCGACTCGCCGGGCGCGGTCATCGAGCTCGGTGTAGGTGAGCCGGCGGTCGCCGAGGCGGAGCGCGACCTGCTCGGGGCGGACGCGGGCCTGGGCGAGGAGGCCGGCGGCCGGGGCCGTGGCGGTGGCGGTGGGCTGGCCGTTTGCTGACATCTACGTCATGATGCCGCGTCGTGGCCCTCCTCGTCAGGGACGTGATCCGGCGGGCCGCCCGGGCGACCCCGGGGCGGTTGGCGGCGACCCTCGGCACCGAGCAGCTGACCTTCGCCGACCTCGACGAACGCTCCGACCGGGTCGCGGCGGCGCTGGCGGCGCGGGGCGTGGGTCACGGCGACCGGGTGGCGTGGTGGGGCGACACGAGCCTGGCGGCAATGCCGCTGTTCGCGGCCCTGGCCAAGCTCGGAGCGGTGTTCGCGCCCGTGAACGCCCGGTTGGGCGCGACCGAGGCGGCCGAGGTGGTCGGCTACGCCC
>DASUUL010000102.1:0-5775 GCA_036374115.1 Acidimicrobiia bacterium
CCGGACGAGGACGAAGTCGGCCGGCTCCCCGACCGCGAGCCGGCCCGTCTGGCCGAGCAGCGGCGCCCGGGCGCCGGTGGCGACGGCCCACGCCTCGGCCGCCGGCACGGCGGCGGGATCGCCGGCCGCGTGCTTCTGCAAGAGCGCGAACACCTTGACGTCCTGGAGCAGGTCGAGCGAGTTGTTCGACCCGGGGCCGTCGGTGCCCAACCCGACCGGCACGCCGCACGCGCGCGCCGCGTCGTAGCGGAAGACGCCTCCCACCGCGAGCTTGAGGTTCGACACCGGGTTCGTGACCACCGTGGCGCCCCGCTCCCCCACGAGGGCCAGCTCCTCGGCGTCGAACCACACGCCGTGGGCAAGGAGGCTGTGATGCCCGAGGAGCCCCAGCCGGTCGAGGTACGCGGCCGGGCGCACGCCGTGGACGGCCACGCACCGTTCGACCTCCTCGCGCGTCTCCGAGACGTGGATGTGGACGGGGAGCTCGCGCGCTTCGGCCTCCTCCGCGATCCAGCGCAACGATCCTTCGCTCACGGTGTAGATCGCGTGCGGGGCGAGCGAGGCGGTGACACGCGGTCCGACCGCGGCGAGCGCGTCGATCCCCTGGCGTGCCGACGCACGCAGCTCCTCGCTCCGGTCGGGATCGAGGCCGTCCACGAGCGGGGCGCCGACCGTCGCCCGGATGCCGGCATCTTCGACGGCACGGGCGACTGCAGAGGGTTGCCAGTACATGTCCCAGAAGCGGACCGTGCCGCTGCGGATCATCTCGACGCACGCGAGGCGCGTTCCCCAGTACACGTCCTCGGCCGTGAGGCGCGCCTCCACCGGCCAGATCCGGGTCTCGAGCCACTCCATCAGCGGGAGGTCGTCCCCGTAGCCGCGGAAGAGCGTCATCGCCGCGTGGGTGTGGCCGTTCACGAGCCCGGGCACAAGCGCGAGCCCGTCGGCCGCGAGGCGCTCGTCGCCGGCGTGCGGCTCGACCTCGGTTCCGAGCTCGGCGATCTTGCCGTCGACTGCTCGGAGGGTGATGCGCTGCCCGTCGAGCGTCGCGCCGGTGACGGCGAGGCTCACGCATCCTCCTTCATGCGTCGCTCTCCTTGGCCAGCTCGGGGAGCACCGCGCCGAGGGCGGCGAGCAGACGACCCCGGTTCGCCGCCTTCCCGGCCTCGAACTCGTCGAGGGTCAAGGGCTGGTCGGCGATCCCGTTCGCGAGGTTGTCCACCACGCACACCGCCGCGTAGGCGAGCCCGAGCTCGGCGGCGAGAATGCACTCCGACGCGATGGTCATGCCGACGACGTCGGCATGGGCGGCGAGCAGCCTGATCTCGGCGGCGGTCTCGAAACGTGGACCGATCGTCTGCCAGTACACGCCGCCGTCGCGCAACGGCAGCTCGACGCGGTGGGTCCACGTGTCGACCACACGGCGGCGCCACGTCGTGTCGAACGCGGGGACGCGGTGGCCGGGGTCGTCGTCGAAGTACGACAGCCCGAGGTGCAGGGCGATGAAGTCGTCGGGAGCCAGGAACGTGCCGATGCCCAACTCGGGCCGGAGGCCGCCCACCGACCCGATCGCGAGGACGCGATCGCAGTCGAGCTCGGCGAGGGCGCGCAGGTTGGCGCGGTGGTCGACGGCATGGGCGGCGGCGTAGCGATCGACACCGTGGCGCTGCAGCACGGTGTAGTCGCCGACGTCGAAGACCGTGACGCAGGCCGAGGGGATCTGGACATCGAGCCGGGTGGCGTCGCGGGCGAACGCGGATCCGAGGAAGGTGTGCCCGCCGATGACCGCGAGGCGCCCCATCGAGCGAGATTAGGCGAGCGAGGCCAGGGCGGAGATGAGCGCAGCCCGGTCGCCGGTGCTCAGGGCATGGTCGCGGACGCGTGGCGGGAGCTCGAGTTGGATGCCGCCGTTTCGCGGGCGATTCACGGGATTGGCGGGATGGAGCCCGCGCAACGCCACCGGGATGTCGTCGAGGCGGTCGACGATCCGGTACCCGGGAAGCGACGCACGCAGGGTCGCCGCGGTGCGCGCCGCGAGGCCGCGGTTCGCGCCGCCGACGAGCACGGCGCGCCCGAGGTGCTTGCGGCCGAAGCCGTGGATCGACACGACTGCGTCGACGTGCTCGAGGAAGGCGTGGAGTGCCGACGACTCCGCGGGATCGCAGCGGCTCGAGGGCACGTGCCACCGCAGGTCCTCCGGTTGCCGGATGGTGTAGCAGGAGGCCCCGGCGGCATCCGCCGCCGCCCGGGCGATCTCTGCCGTCCCCCGCTCGAGGCTGCCGCCGTGCAGCGCCAGGAAGCCGACCCGCGAGCGGAGCTCGACCTCCTCGACGACGCCGGGATGTCGCAACAGGTCGGCTAGCACGGCGTCACCCTACGGTGCGGAGCCGCAGAGGGAGCGTCGCGTCTTGGCTGCGCTCGACGACGGCGCGTTCGAGGACCGGGCGCGCCGTAGCCGCCCACACTCGGTGACCGTGCCGGTTCGGATGGAACAGATCGCCGCAGAAGAGATCGGGGCGGGAGCGGAAGATCGCCGTGGTCTCCTCCGCCACCGGGATCTTCGACACAGCCGCGCTCTGGGCGGCGATTCGGGCGTGCACCCGGTCGGCTGCCCGAGCGCGCTCGCTCACGACCATGCGCAGCGGGAAGGGCAACAACGGAGCGGCACCGACGTCACCGACGCCGGCGAGCACGACCACCGAACCGCAATCGCGGAGTGCGTCCACGATGGCGCGCAGGTCGTGCTCGAAGCCGGCGATACGAAATCGCCGCAGGGCGTCGTTCGCTCCGACCGACACGACGGCGACGTCGGGTGACCACGCGACGGCGGCGCGCACCTGGTACATGAGCACGTCGCGCGCCCGGGCGCCGCTGACGGCCTCGCTCTTGACCCTCAGGTGGTACCGCTCGGTCATCGGTTCGAGCGCCCGCCGGAGCCAGAGGTCGCCGGGATCGTCGAGGCCGGTGCCACTCACCGTGCTGTCGCCGAGCACCGCGATGCGAAGCTCGGGCGCTTCCGCCGGGCCGAACCTGCCGCCGATCTCCAGGTCGCGGTAGCGGGGAAGGCGGCGGTGGCCCGCGTACCACGCCTGTGCGCCCATGGCCGCGAGCCCGGTGGTGGCTACCAGGGGCAGCCCCAACGCGGCCCGGCGAAACGTTCCACCCATCCCTCGTACCTGCCGCCGCGGTGTCCGCCGCCGAACATACGCGCCCGCCCGCCCCGGGACGCGGATCTCGGTCCCGCCGGCGCGCTGCTCCCGCGGGCCCGGGGTCGCACCCGGGAAATGGCTACCGAGTACTCAGGTGCCGATCGCCGTTCGGCGCGAAGGTCCGACCCCGCAGACGAGGCGGGCGACGTCCGCCGCAGAGGAGGAGACGGTGGGACTGTTCAAGCAGTTGAAGGACGCCAAGAAGGCGGTCGAGGCCGCACCCGGCCTCGTCGATGGCGCCGTGAAGATGGGGGCGCAGGCCCAGGAGATGGCGGCGGCCCAGCAGGCGGTGGCCCAGCAAGCGGCGGCCCAGCAAGCCACGGCCCAGCAGGCGGCGGCGACGGGCCCCGATTTCGAGCCCATCGCGGGTGTCTCGCTGCAGCTCTTCGCCGAGGTCTGCAAGGGCCTCGCCGCCCACGGATACGACCAGTCCAAGGCCGTCGACATCGCCGCCGCCAAGGGCGTCGCCGCCGGCGACTGGCAGCAGGCCCTCGACGGGTGGAACGTCCGCGTGAAGGCGAACCCGGCGGTGGCGCAGCAGTTCAACACGTTCTACACGGGGAGCTGACATGGGCCTGTTCAAGAGCATGCGCGACCTGAAGAAGCAGTCCGACGAGATCCAGAAGAACTGGGACGTCGGGTCCCAGCTCGAGAACGCGCAGACCCAGATGGCGGCGGCGAACCAGATGATGGCCGACATGACCGCCGACGCCAACGCCGCTGCGAACGCGGCCGCCAACGGGATCGACGCGACCGCGACCATCGCCGGCATTCGCCAGCAGACGGCCATGGTGAACTACCAGCCCGTCGTCGAGGTGGATCTCACGGTGATGCCCGACGGGCTTCCGCCCTATCCCGCGACCGTGAAGCAGGTCGTTCCCCAGCTACAGCCGGCGCAGGCACGAGTGGGTGCCACCGTCCGCGTCAAGGTCGACCCCGACGATCCCGCTTCGGTGTGGATCGACTGGTCGCGTCCGGCGTGACGTCATGACCGACGACCCGTCGCGCTCCCGGCTGCTGGTCGCGTGGCTCGGTGTCGCCGTGAGCGCGGCGGGCGTCGCGGCCAGCGTCACGGTGGTGTACCTCGCCATGCGCGACACCATGGCGACGGCCGGAGGGTTCTGTGCCCGCGGCGGGCCGTACGAGATCGCCAGCGAGTGCGACTCGGGGACCTTCGGGCTGCTCTTCGGGGGGATCGTCGCCTTCCTGGCCTTCACCGCGCTCCACGTGGCGTTCAGCACCTGGGCACGCGGACCCCAGGTCGGGCTATTCGCGATCCTGGGCGCGCTCTTCCTCGCGCTGGGATGGAACTTCGTCGACTTCGGGCTCGACCCGCCCGGCGCAAGCGAGCGCGGGATCGTCTTCGGATGGCTCCTGCCTGGTGTCGTGTTCTGGTTGATCGGCATCGCCTTCCTGGCGCCGGCGGCGATGCGGGCGCGGGACTGGCTCGGCCGCGGCGGCGCACCCGAGCCCGCGCCGTTCTCCCCCGCGCTGGTGCAGTCGGTCTTCGCTCCGGCGATCCCGGCGCCCCCGGCCTCCCCGCCCGGCCCGTCCGCACCGCCGGCGCCGCGCCCGCGGCCGGTCGCGCCGACCCGGCTCGTTCCGCCCGGCCCCCCGGATCGGAGGCCACCGCGGTGAGCCGCAGCGGCACGATCGCGTTCCTGCTCGCGTCGATGGTCGGCGCCGCCGTCGGTATCCCGCTCGGATGGCAGGTCGCCGACGCCGTCCTCGGCACCGGTTGACGCGGCGCGGCCGGGCGGCTGCGACCACCGCGAGCGGCGAGGGACCTACCATCGCCGCTCGACGTGCCCGAACCGACCGATCGTCCCCGCCGCTGGCTCGGCGCCACCGACATCATCGTGGTGTCGGTCGTCGCGCTCGCAGTGGGGATCCCGATGCTCCTCGCCGGCGACGCACCCGACCGCGAGCAGGGCGGACCGTGCGCGCGGCCCGGGTCTGCGGTCGTGGACGCGATCGACGACGCCGGCTTCGCCGCCGGTGCCGGCCTGCCGGGTCGCAGCGATCCGGAGCTCGCGCGCGACCTCGAGGGCATGGCCGCGACGCGTGCCCGGTACCTGCGCTTCGATCTCCCGTGGTCGTCCGTCGAGCCGGAGCCGGGCCGCTACCGGTGGGACCAGCTCGACCGGGTGGTCGACGGCGCCCGTGCATGCGGCCTCGAAGTCGTCGGCCTCTTGACCTACAGCCCGGAATGGGCGCGCGCTGCCGGGACGTCGGAGCACGCCCCGCCCCTCGACCCGGACGACTTCGGCGCGTTCGTGAGCAGGGCCGTGCGCCGGTACGCGCCCCGCGGCGTGGACGTGTGGGAGATCTGGAACGAGCCCAACCTCGACCTGTTCTGGGAGCCGGCACCCGACCCGGCGGCATACGCCGAGCTCCTGGCGGCGGCCTTCGACGCGGTCAAGGCGGTCGATCGGGACGCCACCGTCATCTCGGCTGGCCTCGCGCCCGCCGCCGACGAGCCCGACGGCAGTCGTGTCTCCCCGGTCACGTTCCTGGAGGAGGCGTACGCCGCCGGGGCGGGCGGTCATTTCGACGCGCTCGGCGA